>DASWLJ010000001.1:0-5547 GCA_036396185.1 Bathyarchaeia archaeon
GACTGCGACATTAGTTTTGCCGTGGAGGAGCCACGTCGTCTGTAGCTTTAAATCTGTGGCGCCTTTGATATGCGGCTGGGCGAGGGTGGTGAGTGAGGGACTCCGTGAATACTACCTCATGATAGTCGGCGGGACCCTCACCATGCTGGCAGGAGGCTTCGTGTGGCCCATCTTCGCCCCCTTTGTCAGGGACGAGTTCACTGCCCCCATCCAGCTGGTGGGCCTAGTAGTCTCGGGCTACTTCCTCCTCAGGATGCTGGGCGAGTTAACCCTGTTCACAACGTTTCTCCCCCTGCTGGGCGTCATGTTCATGCAGGGGGTGTTCTGGGGGAGGGTCTACAGCGTGATCCCGGCCTTCATCGCGAACGCGGTCCCCGACCAGGTGAGGGGCACAGGCATAGGCACGTACCGCACATTCATGGACATGGGTGGCCTAGTCGGCCCCATAATCATGAGCAACCTGGTGAACTACTTCGGGTACCCTCAGGGGTACCTTTACAGCTTCTACGTGGGCGCAGCCATATTGCTGGGGTGCCTGACCCTCATCGTGGGCCTCAAGGAGAGGCGCTGACCCCTTCATATCTTTATATGGGTCGGTTCCCAAGAGTCCAATATGTCTGAAAGTATCGGTAAGAAGCTCCAGACAGCCGACTGGAAGAGCGAGAAACATGTACCCGTCATCGAGTGCCCCGACAAGGTCAAGATGGGTGAATGGGCCAAGGTTACGGTTACGGTGGGCAAGGACATTCCCCACCCCAACACCACCGAGCACCACATCCGCTGGATCAGAGCCTACTTCGTACCCGACGGCGAGAAGTTCGCCGTAGACCTGGGCAGCTTCGAGTTCAACGCCCACGGGGAGAGCGTGAAGGGAACCAACCAGGGGCCAGCCTACACCCACAGCGCCGCCACGTTCCACTTCAAGACCAGCGCCAAGGGCACACTGAACGTCGTCAGCTACTGCAACATCCACGGCCTCTGGGAGAGCAGCAAGAAGGTCGAGCTCGCCTAGCTTTTTCGCCTATTTCTCTCACCTTATAACCTAGATGGGGTTCACCCCGTGGACGGAGGCTTCCTGTCCAGCTAGAACCTGTGAACATATTCCTTATAGTCGGACACTAGGTCGCCGCCTAGCGGCATACGCAGGTACGCCGCGTACCTGTTGCCGTAGTCGGGTAGCCTGCAAGAGAACAGGGTCAGCGTCCCGCCCGTCCACATGTACCCCATCGGGCAGCTCTGGTGGGACCTGACCAGCGTGGAGACGCCCATCTTCCCCAGAACTCTCTTGGCCACATCCGGGCCGAACAGGAAGCCCAGCCCTCTTGGGTTAGGGTACACCCCCACATCGTTCATGGGGTCGTTCCACAGAGCCTCGACAAGGTTGCTCTTCGCGGGGTGCTCCGCGTGGGCGTAGGCCAGGTCATCCAGACCAGAGGCTGCTGTTGGGACCCCTCCGTGGACGAAGAGGATGCTACCGGGTACCACGGCCGCCACATACAGCTCATCGCAGAGAGCCCTGAACTCCCTGTAGACCTCCAAGGCGTCTGAGCCGTACTCTCCTCTTAAAATCAGTGGGAAGTCGTGGGGCTGAAACGTCACGTCTCTGGGCCCCTCGTGGTTGCCCCTGAGGAGCACCACCCTGTGAGGGTAGCTCCCGAGGAGCCTCAGCAGCCTGTACAGCACCTCTACCTGCCCCGGCCCCCTGTCCACGTAGTCCCCGAGGAAGAGGATGTACAGAGCCTCGCCCTCCATGGCCCGCTCCTCGAATCTGGTCTCGGCCAAGATGTGCTCCAGCGAGTCCATGTCCCCGTGGAGGTCCCCCACCACGATGAGCTCGCCCTCGGTGGGGAGCGTCACCAGCTTCCCTTTGACGCTCAGCCGCTGCAGCTGCTGGAGCCTTATCACGTTGACCGCTGAATCCAGGGCGTCGAGGAGCTCGTAACGGTCGGGCTGCACATATGTTAAAGTGGTGTGGGTGTTAGAAAGGGTTAACGGCTACGCGCGGTTCCTTTCCACGTAGTCCTCAACGTCCCGCAGCAGCTCCCCGCAGTCGAAGAGTGCGCCGCTCTTCACGGTCCACCTGACGCCTCCGCCGTGGGACACCGTGGCGCCGTCCTCGGCGTACCTGTCCACCCCGGTGCCGTACATGACCTTGAAGTTGTCGAGAGGGTTACCGTCCACGATGCACAGGTCAGCAGGGGTGCCCTTCATGACCCCCAGGGCCCGCGCCTCGTCGCCCAGGGCCGCGTGGGCGTTGGTTGTGGCGATCTTAACCACGTCTATCGGGTGGATGCCGGCCTCCTGCAGCAGCTCCAGCTCCCTGATGAGGGCGAACCCGAATATCTGGTAGATGAACGCCGTGTCGCTGCCCGCCGTCAGCACGCCGCCGTTCTCGAAGAAGTAGCGGACGTACTTCATCCATATCTGGTACTTCTCCCTCCACGCAACCTCGTCGCTGGTCTTCCAGTCGAAGAAGTGGGTGGCGTGGCTCCCCGGGCTGGGGCTGAACGCCTCCCAGAGCTGCCTAACGGTGTACCGCCTGTGCCAGGGCATGTTCTTGGCCCTCTCGTAGTCCCTGTGGGCCTCGTAGACCACCATGGTTGGGTCCCAGACCGTGCCGTTATCGATCAGCGTGTCCAGGACCTGCGTCACCTCGTCCTCGTACTCGTCTGCCTCGTGCCAGACGTACCCGTCGTACCTGAACCTGTCCACCTCGTTACTGTAGTTGTAGTCCGGAGGGAAGCTCTGGGTCCCCGGTAGAGCCGCCTGTGGTATGCCGTAGGTGTGCTCTATGCTCATCAGGTCCTCCCCGGCCAGCGACGCGTCAAGTGCGTTTAGCTCGCTGTTTTGGGCGATGTGGATGGCTATCCCTGCGGACAGCTCAGCCGCCCGGACCTCCTCGGCCATCGCCTCAAGAATCTCGGCGGTCACGTGAGGCCGAGGAATGATCTTCACACCGTCCACACCCATCTCCTTGAACCTGCGGACGGCCTCCCTCGCCTCCTCGGGCGTCGTGACCTCCGCGGGCCAGCTTCCCAGCACCTTCAGGTGTGGCGCCGTGATCCTGTTCTCCTCGCTCAGCCTCCTGTGCTCCAGGAGCTTCTCGTCTGTGCCGAAGCCGCAGGTGCGTACGGTGGTGATGCCGTGGGCCAGGCAGAGGTTGTAGGCGTACTGGGCGCCCTCCGGGCCGCACTTTTCGTCGTCTACGTTGACGTGGACGTGCATGTCAACCAGACCGGGGAGCACGTACATCCCCTTGGCGTCTATGACGCGGTCGCCTGTGGGCCGCTTGGGCTTGTACCTGTTGAGGCTGATGGCGTCCACGTTGACGATGTCCGCTATCCTGCCGTCCTCGATCAGTATATCCACGGGGCCGTAGGGCGGCGTCCCTCTACCGTTCAGCAGCATGGCGTCCCTGACCACGAGACGCTCGTAGACTACTCCCTTAGAACCGAGCATGGTTCAAAGTGTGTTCATGAATCTAAAACGTTTACCACCGACAGGGATAGTGTTATCTAACACTACACGATGAAATCATGGGGGGTTCATTTGCAGTTAGACGCGTTCAAGATAACCCAGAGAGGCGGCCTCGACAACGTGGAGATATACGTTGCAGTGTTCAAGGCCATCGACATCATAGATAGAACCGTAATAGACAGGTGGACCGTCAAGAACCCGGGCGGCTACCAGAGGCAACCTTCCGAGCACCGCCTCAGCTTCAACAGGGGCTCCATTGTCAGGTACCTCGTCAAGGAGCTTGGCTGCTTCCCCACATCGGTGCTGATCAACATCCGCGGCGACGTGGAGTATGAAAAGGTCTCCGACATGGGGTGGCTCAGCTACGGCACCCTGGACACCGGGGACAACAGGCTCTGGGTCATCGACGGCCAGCACAGGCTGGAGGCACTGAAAAGGGCGATTGAGCGCAACAAGGACTTTGAGGACTACCCAGTCATCGCCAGCGTCCTACGGCTACCTGAGAGGTTCGACGAGATGATGCTCTTCTACATAGTCAACAGGCGGCAGAGGAGCGTCCCCACGGACCTGGTGTACAGGCACCTGCAGCGCATGATGTGGCAGAAGGGGGTCCAGTGGGTCCAGGAGATGGAGGGCTCCAGGGGCGTCCGCATAGGCTTCGCCACGGAGGTCGTGGACCTGCTGCAGAACGAGCCGGCGAGCCCGTGGCACGGCAGGATACAGGTGGTGGGTGAGCCGAACAAGGAGGAGTACATCGCCAGCGACAGCCTCTTCATTAAGACGCTGGCCGACGTGTTACGTGAGAAGGTGTACGACGGCGTCAGCACCAGCGAGTTCTCGGAGCTCATGATAAACTACTGGAACGCCGTCTACCAGCTCTACCCAGAGAGCTTCACCTCACCGGGCGACTACACGCTGCTCGGCACACCCGGCGTACAAGTGATGCACATGCTGTTTCCGGTGGTCCACGCCAGGTGCCTCGTCCAGAAGGACATATCAGAGGCGGCCATGGAGAAGCAGCTGGAGAAGCTACTCCAGGAGACTCCGAGCCACAGCAACCCTGACCTCAGGAACCCTGTGGACTCAGAGTTCTGGTCAAAGGTGCACGGACCACTGATCGCCATGTCTAAGAGCGGCGAGAACATCAAACGCCTCTACTTCGACATGCTGGAGAAGATGCGGCTCGCCGAAGAGTCTAGCCTCTCATCAGCGTGACCCTGTCCCCTGACCTCACCTTTTTAAAGACCTTGGGGTCGCCTAGAACTCTCCCGAAGACGTTGACTGGGCTGGCCGGCCTTATCTCGTCTCCTCTGCTGGCGGGTGTTCTCCCGAAGAATATGCAGAACGCGTGGCCTGGGGGCCAGTACCCGAGGTCGCCAAGCTCCACGACCTCGCGTGGTCTCTCCGAGTCAAGAACCACGGGTACACTGAAGTATATCTCGTCGCCCCAGGTGTTAGCCTTAGACTCGAGGGGCAGCGCCCCGTGTATCGCCTTAGCCGTCTCAGAATCGTTGAGCGTCGCCTCCACGCTCCCAGAGGCCTCCGTGGTTATCCTGATCTTCAACATCCTCACGTTCACCACTGAGAACCATTCTTAAGGTTTTTACCATAGATGGTATTCTAGTTGTAGATTAACGAGATGAAGAGGACGACACACTATCTTAGAGCCCTGCTTCTTGTAGTAATCGCCGTCTTCGTATTAGGGGCCATCAACGGAGTATGGGCTCTCGATGGTGTGGTTCAAGATGAGCACGGCCTTCCTGTACCCGGGGCCACGATCCGGGTTTACAGTGATGGAAGGGAGGTCGCGGCCACCTCGTCGGGCTCCGACGGGGCGTTCACTGTGGAGGCGCAGGGGGAGGCGCTGGAGCTGGTTGTGCTCAGTGATCTGGTTGAGACAGAGGGCGCCGACTACGTGCCCTTCGTGATGAACGTGTCCTCTACGGACTCCGTGGTGGCCAGCCTCCTCCCGGCGTCCACAATGTCCCTTGAGGGCAGCATCCAGTTCGTGGACACGGAGAACCTGCCGCTGAAGGTACTGGTCACTGTACTCGACGAATCCAACCATAC
>DASWLJ010000002.1:0-7848 GCA_036396185.1 Bathyarchaeia archaeon
CCTACTACTTCACCCCACAGGAATACCCTGCAATACCGGGCGATTTGAAAGAAGAGGTCTATGCAATCTACAACAAAATTCTAAGTAGTTGTTTCAGAGTTAAACCCCGCGGAGCGGAAGCTGAAAGTCCGTACGATGCCCCACTTGCAACTGAGGATGAAGGCGTCTCAGAGCCAAATCCCATGGAGCGGGAATTGAGACCAGTGATACAGATAATTGATGAAAATTAATAGATGCTAAACTAGCCACTGTGTATTTTTATCTAAACACTAGAAGGTGATGGCTTCGCCCAGCCTGGGCAGCTTCACGCTCTTGTAGTGTTTCCTGAAGAGCTGGGGCTCCTCGCAGTGGACCGGCAGCAGTACGTCGGGCTTCACGTAGTTGATGGCCTCCACCAGCTCCCTGGGGCCCATGTGGCCCGAGGCGTGAAGCTGGTTGTAGCTGAGCCCGAAGTGGCTCAGCCAGTTGTGGAGCACCTCCTCCTCCAGGTCCTCCTCGGTGAAGGGCTCGCTCATGCTGTAGATGAAGTAGCTGCCCTTCTCAGGGCGGATGTCTATGAGCTCGGTGAAGCTGTAGAAGTCCAGGTTCACCAGGAAGTTCCTCTGGCTGTCGTGGACCTCCTCGGCCGTGATTATCCTGTCCAGGTACGGCCGCTCCCAGACGTAGTAGTCGCTGTCGTCGTAGCTCCCGGACTTCTTGCGCTTGTAGTAGACCCTTATGAGGTCGTCCTTCATGGGGTCGGGGAGGTCCAGGTGCTCGTCCTCTATGAGCCTGTTCAGCAGGTGGGCGGTCTTGGGGTGGATGACCATGACGCGGCCGCATGACTCTGCCGCCCTGTGGAACGTGCGTAGCCTGTCCATGTCCCTGCCTGGGTGGGTGTACACAACGGCCTTGCCCCCGGCGTCCGCGTCCCTGCATACCTTCTTGACGCCCTCCTCCACCTGGGCTTCGGTCAGGTTCCTTCTTCTGCCGCGGCGCGCCATCCTGGTCCCCTCGCAGATCATGACGTCGGGCTCGACGTACGCGGCGGCCTCCAGAAACTCCTGCGTCATGTCCGCGCGTGGCCCGTGGGCCCTCATGTCCCCAGTGTAGACCACCGTGGCCTCGGGCAGGTGGATTATGTACGCGTACGCTGCGGGTATGCTGTGGTCCACGTGGATGGGCTCCACGTCCACGCCGTCCACCTTCACCACGTCCCCTGTCCTGAAGCCCGTGTAGGGGTGGTCCCCGTACCGGGTGAAGGGGCTGGTCTGCTCCATGGCCTCCATGAACAGCTTAGTCCCCTTCCCGGTGTAAACCGGGATGCAGGGGTCCACGAAGCAGAGGTGGTTCACGTGGTCGAAGTGGGCGTGGGTGACGAATACGCCCTGGAACCCCGGCTCACAGTAGCCGAGGCCGGTGCCGATGAGGCTGTCCTCCGCGTACAGGCCCTCCACCCTCGGCAGCAGGTTGAACTCGAAGTAGTCCTTGAGGCCGTTGCCTCGGCGTGGCTGAAGGTAGTTGAGGAAGTACTCGCCTCCCATGGTGAAGCTCTGCCCGAAGTCGAACAAGAGGCGGGTGCCCCCGTCCTCCAGCAGTATCTTGTTTCCACCGATCTCGTTGACCCCGCCGTGGAAGGTTAGCGACACCATGACAATTGAGTAAGCCGCCGATGCTCATATAAATCAGGCGACGCGCCTGGTCCGGGCCAGCAGGATGAACGCGGCGTTGAACAGGTTGACGGCTGCGCCCAAGAAGAATGGGGTCAGCGGACCATACACAGTATAGGCCAGCATGAAGATCATGGGGCCCAGGAACCCTCCCACGTCCATGAAGGTGCGGAACAGGCCCACTGCGCCCCCCCTGGCGTTTGGCGGAGCTATGTCCGTCAGCAGAGCCAGGATGGTGGTCATGTCGAGGCCCTCGCCGACCCCGGCGACGAAGCCTGACAGCAGCAAGAAGGGCATGCTTCTTGAGATGGTGAACATGAACACGGATAATCCGCTGATGGTGAAGCCCACCACAAGCACAGGCTTCCTGCCGAACCTGTCGGACAGTATACCCGCGACTAGAAGCGAAAGCACCTGACCCAGTATCTTCGTGCTCACCACCCAGCCGATGTCCCCGACGGTGAGCCCGAGTTGCTGGTTCAGGAACAGCTGCAGCACCGTCTGGAATATCCCCTGCAGTACGAGCGTCCTGAGGAGCGTTGCGAAGCAGACCGCGATGATTCCCCAGTTCCTGAGGCTTCCTGATATCTGCTTAAGGGTGAGCCTGGGCTTGGAAGAGGCGCTACCCTCCAAGCCCCTGATGTTCTTTGACCTCATGGCCACAGCGAAGCCGAGGACCGTGAACAGGATGGTGAAGTAGAAGACTTGGGTGAAGCTCAGGTACACGGCTAGGAACGCGCCTATAGGCGCGCCCACGAAGCTACCTATGAACTCTATCCCCTGGAATACGCCCAGGGCCCTGCCCCTCGTGGACGGTGGCAGGAGGTCCATGAGGAGGGCCATGTTGCTCATGAAGTAGAGGGCTGTACCCATCCCCCAGATGGCTCGCCCCAGTATCAGGATGTATATGTGGCTGGCCTGGCTGCAGAGGAGGGGCCCCACGAGGCTCAGCCCAAGCCCCATGACGAGTAGCCTGTGGCGGCCGATCCTGTCGCTGATGATGCCGGCGGGCAGCTCCATGAATATCCTGGACAGGAACCAGGCGGAGACCACCATGCCCACCAAGACCCCCGACGGGTCCAGGTTACTCGCCAGGATGGGCAGGAACGAGGATGAGAGGCTCATCCCACCCATTATACTGAACCCTATGAAGAGCAGCTCGTAGTAGACGGTGGGCAGGTCAGCTGCGAAGATCCTATTCATCCCAGCCGTCTGCCCCAAATATTTGTCCCTTCGACGCGTCCCTGAAGCTCATCCTCTGAATATTAAACGTATCCCCGGGAACCATGAGGATAAATAAAGCGGGGCCGTGGGTATCACCATGACTCCACCAAGAACCGTCTCGGTGGTAGGCTTCAAGGACAGCGGCAAGACCCGCGTCGTCGAGGCCCTGGTGGGCGAGCTCACTAGGAGAGGCTACAGGGTCGGCACCTTGAAGCACACGGCTGAGAACATAGACTTCGACACGCCAGGGAAGGACACGCGGAGGCACAGGGAGGCAGGTGCAAGGGCCACCGCTATACTGCACGAGAACGCGGCGGCCCTCTTCGTGGACGACCACGTGTCGGTGGCCGACGCCGTCAGGAGCCTTGGGCCGCTGGACTTCCTAGTAATAGAGGGCTTCAAGACCCTGGACACCCACGCCAGGATTCTGGTGCCACGCGAGGACGCCGACGTGGATAAGCTGAGGAACGGCCTGGAGATCGCCGCCGTGAAGATACCCGGGTCAGCGTACACCGGCGCCGGGGTACCCGCAGTCGATCTCTCGGAGGCAGCCAAGCTGGCCGACCTCGCGGAGTCCAAGGCGTACCCCATGCTGCCGGGGGCTGACTGCCACGGCTGCGGCTACCCCGACTGCAGAAGCCTTGGCAAGGCGATCCTGGGCGGCGACGCGGAGGCCACGCGGTGCGTCAGGAACTACGAGGCGTTCACATTGAAGATCAACGGCGAGTCCGTGCCGCTGAACAACTTCGTGAGGAGGGCCCTCACCAACATGCTCACGGGCTTCATCAAGGCTCTGAAGGGCGGTGAGGGCGCTGAGAGGGTGGAGCTGGCCTTCGAGGTGGACCCAGATGGGTGAGCAGCTGCACATATGCGTGGACAGCAACGAGGCGTCCAGCCGCAGGGACATAGTGACCTACCTCAAGTTCAACGGATTCGACGTGGACATCCGCAGGCTGGACGTATGCGACTACGTCGTCAGCGACCGCGTGGGCGTGGAGCGCAAGGACGTGAGCGACTTCCTGGGCAGCATGAAGGACGGCCGCCTGTTCAGCCAGGCCAAGGACATGGCCAGCGTCTACGAGAGGCCCATCCTCATACTGGAGGGCCAGATGAGCCGCGCCCTGAAGCGCAGCGCCATGAAGCCCAGCAGCGTCTACGGCGCCCTGAGCAGCGTCGCCCTGGACTACGGCCTCACGGTGATACCGACAGAGACACCCGAGCACACGGGCATCCTCCTCCACAGGCTCGCGTACAGAGAGCAGGCCAAAGAGGACCGGGTCATACAGCTACGCAGCGTCGACAGGAGCATGCCGCTGCACCAGCAGCAGCTCTACCTCCTCGCCGGGCTGCCCCAGATAGGCACCACCCTGGCCCAGGACCTGCTGAGCCACTTCGAGACTCCGCTGCGGGTGCTGGAGGAGTTCGCCCAGGCCGAGGTGAAGGTGTCCAGCTCGGGTAAGACCAAGAGGCTCATGGGGCCCCTCACGGAGGTGAAGGGCATCGGGCCCGTCATCGTGGAGGGTGCCCAGAGACTGCTAAAGGAATCCTATTCGTCGCTGTGCATGGTGGGCGAGGAGGGCTAGCTGACATTGAAAACTGTAAAGTACAGCCACCGCGCCCTATTCTCTGAACTACCATGAAGCGCGTCTCAGGATTCGTGAGGGTCGCCCTAGCTGCGACCATATTACTTGGACTCGTCGCCTCCGTTGCGACCCTACAGGGGTACACGGCGACGATTATCACGGACCCGGTGATCAGCCCCCTGCCCAGCAAACCCGAGTCGGTGTTAGCAGGAGGAAGCCTCACCGTCAAGGTCAAGGCAGCCGCCGGGGCCACGGGATGGACGGCGAGCCTCATGGATGCCTCTGAGGAGACCATGCTCACCTTGGCTGGGGCCACCTACGTCGGGGTGAAGGGCTGGACAGTGACGTTCCAAGTACCAGACAACCTGCCTGAGGGGCTCTACGACCTGAGTCTGGGTTTCACTGAGAGCGGGAAGACCGTGGACGTCACCCAGAGCAGGTGCGTCTGGGCCATGGAGGAGTGGCCCGAGTCCCTGAGAATCATCCACATCAGCGACATACACGAGCCCGTGGGCAAGAACCTGTTCCCGGTCCTGGTCTACGAGGCGAACCTGCTGAACCCGGACATCTTGATCGCGTCGGGCGACATCGTGGACGTGGAGACCATAGCCGCCGCCTGGAACTACCTGCAGTACACCATGCTGAACCTTGAGTGCCCCAGCTACCTTCTCCCCGGGAACCACGACTACTCGGGGGCCAGCGGCAACTACTACAGGAAGTACTGCGGCCCCGTCAACTACACCGTGACGGTGGGTGACTTCCTCTTTGTCGCCCTCAGCACCACCGGGGAGGGCTACATAAACATGGAGCAGCTGGCCTGGGCCGAGAAGGTGATGCAGAGTAACCCTGACAAGGTGAAGATACTATCCTACCACCATCCGCTGCTCAGCAGCGAGTACGAGGACGACCAGGGGACCCTCACTGGGGGCGAGATCACGGGCAGCTACACGGATATGGAGGCGCTGAGGAGCGCCATGTACTCCAGCTGGACGGTCAGGATGGACGAGGCGACGGAGCTCCTGCGGATAATCGAGGAAAATGATGTCCGCCTCATCCTATCAGGCCACGTCCACAGGGACATGATCTACGTGCTGAACGGCAGACACTGGTTCGTCACCACGACGACCATCGGCGGCGGCCTGTCACCTGAGAATTACCACGGATACAGGTTCATCACCTTGGACAGCGAGGGCAACGTCGAGCTGGACGGGTACGCCACGGCCCACCTGTTCGACCCGCCCAACAGCATACCCAGCGGCATGATCACCTACGTCTACAAGAACGCCAACGATGGCTCCACCACGGCCGTCACGGCCCACATCGATAACGGGCTGAACATGACCCTGAACGACGCTAGACTGGAGTTCACGGTGAGCGGAGCCCTACCCGCCGACGCGTACAGCTTCTCGTCGGAGCCCGACTCGTACACCGTGACCACCACACCTGAGGGCCACGTGTTCACTGCCATCGTGGATGTGCCCCCAGAGTCTGAGCTCGACGTAACCCTCTCGGCGGGGCCTGACGCGGAGGAGCCCACCATAACCTTCACTGTGCCTGATAGCTACGTGGAGGGGGAGCAGCTTCACGTCGTGATAGACATCTCTGACTCGGGCTGGGGCGTCAAGTCGGTTGAGGCATGGTACGGCGGCGACGAGTGGACGCAGATAGAGCTCCCCGAGGGGCCGGTCATCGACGGCGACCACTGGGAGTACACGTTCCCCTCCGAGCGCTTCAACGTCACCCTGCCAGGGCTCAGCGGCGAGGTAGCCATCAAGGTGGAGACCGTGGACTACGCAGGCAACGTCGCGCAGGCGGAGACCACCGTGGCGGCGGCGCAGACGCCGCAGACCCACACGTTAACCGTGAACACGCAGCCGAGCGGCGTCAGCGTGATGGTCAACGGCAACCCCAAGGCCACGCCCTACACGGAGGT
Source organism: Bathyarchaeia archaeon (assembly GCA_036396185.1). Classification (GTDB taxonomy): domain Archaea; phylum Thermoproteota; class Bathyarchaeia; order TCS64; family TCS64; genus RBG-16-57-9. The sequence goes on from DASWLJ010000002.1 coordinate 6,390, forward strand.
GCTCACAGCCGGAACATACGTGGTCGAGGCGCAGCCATCGGCTACGGTTGGAGGCAAGGAGTACATATTCAAGGAGTGGGGGGACGGCCAGAAGCCTACATCGAGGACCGTTACACTGGATAGCGACAAGACGCTGACTCTGGTCTACGAGCTGAAGCAGGCCCCCCAGCAAGAGCCCAGCGGAGGGATACCTGTGCCGCTCGCCTACGTCGTCGTCGGCCTAGCCGGAGCCGTGGCCCTCGCACGGAGAGCCAGGCACAGCCAAAACAATTAATCTTAGAAAAGGGTGCCCGGCCTCTACAGGAGGAGGCTGTTGAAGAGGAGCTTATAGGCGCCGTCTGTCTGGGCCCTGTGCTGGGGCCTGAACCCGAACAACACGACCCTGCCGCTGCCCACGCGGGCCACCACCAGTGCGGCCCTGCCCGCCAGGTGCTTCTCCCCGTCCAGCCACCCACTCTCGAGTACCACGTGGTCCGGGTACCGGGCAACGACCTCGTACCTCTCACTGTCCACGCAGGGTTTGACCGTGAAGGCGGGGCCATCCCAGAAGAACAGCAAGGAGTCCTCAGCCATGCCGTAGCCCAGCGGGTGGCGTGTGTCCACCCTGGCGTGGAGCGTCGAGGCCGGGCAGAAGAACTCCTTGCTTGGGAGGCCGTGCAGGGCGTCGCCGAGGCTGAGGCTGAAGGCGTCCACAGCGAACATGCTGGACTCGTTGAGGCACACGAGGGTGCCGCCCTCCGACACGAACCTCACCAGTGCCTTCAACTCCTCCCCGTGCAGGCCGCTCCTGTACTCCGGGGGCGCATTGGGGGGCTGGGAGCCCGTCTCCTTGAAGTGTTTCTCGATGTCGCCGACGATGGCCCACGCGGGGTCGCTTGGGAGGACCACGACATCCAGCCTGCCGCGGAGCCCCTCGTCTACGTCCTCATCCCTCAGGGTCTCGTACTCGAAGCCGAACTCCTCCAGTACGAACCGGGTCCAGCCCTCGTCGGCGTTGCCTCCGTAGTACCTCTGATAGATCCCCACGTGGGACTTCTTAACTTCGGTAGACTTAGGCTCATCTGACACAGCGTAGAAGGTGACGCCCAGGCTGGAGGCCAATTCCTCCAGCAGCTTCCTGTCATGCTCAACGATGAAGGACCCCGCCGGGAGGATGATGTCGCCACACTGGACTGGTTCGGTTGCTCTCCGCAGCCGGATGCCGGCTCTGAGTAGAGCCGTGGCCGCCCTGTAGCTGAGGTTCTGCCTGCAGTCGAGAGTGTACCCGTGCCTGGACTTGCCCACGATGCCGCCGATGGAGTGCTTGACTTCTTCGACGCGTGTGAGCTTAGCCTGAGGGACAGAGGATATGGGATTCACCTTCACCCCCATGAACTCGGGCATGGTGTCCGTCGCCATGTCCCTGGGCGCCCTGGGCGAGCCGTCCTTCTCCCGCGTCCACGCGTTGTCGGGGTAGAAC
>DASWLJ010000003.1:0-2054 GCA_036396185.1 Bathyarchaeia archaeon
TTCTAGTGTTGTATGGGACGTGGATTTGGCTGGTTGGAAGTGTTCTGCTGCGGCTCACCCAAACGGGTACGTCCATCCTGATACTTGGTGTTATACTAGGCACGATGGGAGCCATCATGTTGGCCACATATCCATGGGTAGTAGCTGAGATCAAGAAGCATCTGCAGACAGAGTAGCTTGACGCATGTTACTTTACTGTCTATGAGAAAGTGACTGGTAATTTAGTGAAGAGCATGCACTTCATAATAGTATTCGTACTGGTTAGACCCGGCGTCTTGACCTACTCTGGCTCTTTCTTCTGGAAGAACTTGTCGAGGCTCTTTCTCTTCTTCTCGTACTCCAGCGACGGGAACAGCCAGTACAGCCAATCTCTGAGAGTTTCTTTAATCTTCAACTGATATTCAATATAGCGGACTCGGCATTATAATGCTTTCTACGCCCTTCCATGGTTTTTTTCATTACTGCTCATCTAGTTCGGGCTCCCAGGCGGGACGACCCTGCCCCAATGGGGACTGGGCCGAGATCAGTCAACGTGTTCAGGCTCTAGCCTATCACTCCCTCTTTCCGCAGGCCAGCTATCGCCTGTGCGTCGTAGCCCAACATGTCTCTGAGGATCTCATCGTTGTGCTGCCCCAGCGCAGGGGCGGGCCCCAGCCTAACGGGGGTCTTCGAGAACCTAACCGGGAAGCTGGGCTGCCTCACCGCACCCGCCTTCGGGTGATCCAGCTCAGTCACCATGCCTCTGGCGACAACCTGGGGGTCGCCTACCACCTGGTCCAGCTGGTAGATGGGGGCCACAGGCACATCGGCCTCAATCAGCTTCTCCACCACGTCCCGGACCTTCTTGTCGCTGAGCCACCGCTGCACATCGGCGTTGGACTCGATGTCCCCCCCGATGACCTTCTTGAGCCTCTCCACCTGCGCCAGCTCTGCCGCTATGTACAGGTAGCCGTCCCTGGCCTTGAAGTTGCCGAACACTATGCCTGTGGTGGGCCTGTCCCTCCATGTCTCCCAGGCCAGTTTGCCGTTGGCCAGGTAGTTGCATATGGGTATCCCCGTCATGGCGATCATGCAGTCCAGCTGGGAGACGTCGATGAGCTGGCCCTCGCCCGTGCGCTGCCTGTATAGGAGGGCGGCCAGTATGCTCGTCGCGGCCCACATCGCGGGGTCCAGGTCGCCGTGGTACTCGGCCGGCCTGATGGGGGGCCCCTCCGGGTCGACGAGGTCGCCGGTGAGGCGCATCCACCCCGACATGGCCTCCGCGATGGGCGCGAAGCTGGGGCGGCTGTAGTAGGGGCCGTCCAGGCCGAAGCCGCTGAGGGCCGCGTATATTATGTCGGGCTTCGCCTTGGCGAGTTCGCCGTAGCCCAGGCCCAGCTTCTCCATTGTACCCCTCTTGAAGTTCTCCACGACGACGTCGGCCCCTTCGAGGAGCCTGAAGAATATCTTCTTCCCCTTCTCGTTCTTGAGGTTGAGGGTCAGTGACTTCTTGCACCTGTTCAGGTACATGAAGGGGGAGCTCTCGCCGTTCACCATGGGTGGGTAAAGCCTCGCCATCTCCCCCCAGGTGGGCTCGATCTTTATGACCTCGGCGCCCATGGAGGCAAGGATCATGGTCGTGTAGGGGCCGAAGTAGACGTGGCTGAGGTCCAGGACCCTGACGCCTCTGAGTAGCTGACTCGTCCCCTGCTTGGCCCCTGGAAGCTTGCCGGGGGCCATCTAGTACAGCTCCTTGCCGTCCAGGCCCACGAGCCGCTCCCACTCGCCCAGGGTCTTCTCCTGGATGACGCTGAGCTCGTCGTCCGACAGGTGCCTGAACCTGCCCTGTATCTTGAGGGCGTCGGTCACCGGCTTGAGCTCCCTGGGCTTGTAGGTGAGCCTGAAGCGCCCGGCCTCGATCTCGTAGAGGGGCCATATCCCGGACTCCACTGAGAGCCTCGCCACCTTTATGGAGTCCTTGGGCTCCACGCCCCAGCCCGTGGGGCATGGCGCGTTTATCTGCATGTACCTGAAGCCCTTGATCCCCTTGCCGTAGGTGACCTTCTCTATGAGGT
>DASWLJ010000004.1:0-4373 GCA_036396185.1 Bathyarchaeia archaeon
CAGGGCGAGGTACAGGCCGTTCATGAGGCAGGCCCATGCCAAGGCCAGTAACGTGACCCCCCACACCGTCTTCTCGGAGCCCAGGTCTAGGCTCAAACCCGGCGGCTTCTGAGCCACCTGGGGCTTAAGGGCTGCATCCTCGAGGGGGGCGGGTGTCTCCTCCGGCTCAGCGGCTTGCCTCTGCGCCTTCCTCTTCCTGAATGGCAGCTTCGAGCCGATGTTTCTGAGGAAACCTAGGTTCACTTTTCCTAGTTTAGGCCGTTGATTCACCTTGGGCTTCTCTTCGGTTGGCTCGTAGTCTACGTCGTAGTCCAGCTCGGCCTCAACGGGCTTCTGGGGTCTAGGTCGGCTGGCGCTCCTGTTCATGTAGACTATCATTAGGGCCGTCCACAGCGGGATCAGTCCCCCTACTAGCAGCACCCAATCCAAGGCGACCGGCTTAGGCTTTACCGGGAGTTGTTTAAACCCTATATGGAGCGTTGTTAGCGATTCGGGTTCGACGAGGGGCGTTCAGCGTGCGAGGGTTCCCAGTACGTCGAACTGCATCTCCCTCGGCTCGCCCAGCAGCTTGACCCTCGACGAGAGATCGGGGCTCTCTTTGACTTCCCTGGCGAGGGCCTCTGACACCCAGATACGTTCCAGCTCCTGCGTGTTCTTGATCCTGACGACCCTAGCCTTCAGAGGGTCCACGGGGCCGCATATCCTTACGGCGGTGGCTATGGCGTCCCTGTCGCTGGGCAGGAACGGCGGTATCTTCCCCGTCTCCCCGCTTCCCTGGGTCAGGCAGTTCACGTAGGTCTGATCGTGGTCGATCTTGTTGGCGGCCCGGGCCGTGGTGAGGTCCGCGAGCCCTATGCCTATGGCGTTTCCGTGGGTCTCCTCTGAGAGGTCAAGGACAACGATCTTGCCCACATTGGTCGCCTTGGTGTCGCTCTCGTCGGGCATCCAGAATCTGCCTGTCACGTTTGTGTCCATGCCGACTCCGCTGATGTTCTTCCCTATCTCCTCAACGATGAGCACATCGATCTCCTTGAATGGTATCCTGGGGAGCAGCTCCTTCGCCGTCTCCAGCAGCCTCTTCTCCTCATCCGTGAAGTCCCCTGGCAGGATCGCCTTCACCGCGGCCGTCTCGTGGGCCGCGTTCTCTAGTATGGCTAGGCCCATGACCACGTTGGTCTTCTCGGCGATGAGCCTCCCCGCCTCAGGCATGATCCTGTGGTACCCGTCGTACTTGTGCCAGTGGATCATCTCGGCGCCCTTCTGCTTCCCCAGACCGATGGCCAGCATCTTCAGGAGGCCGCTCTCTATCTCGCCCTTGAAGTCGGTGTGGGGCTTCACCCTGCCCACCACGAATATGCCGTCGGCCTTGAGCGCCACCCTGTCCAGGTACACTGTGACGCCTCCGTCGAGCGTCCCCACGGGGTCCACCTCCATGCTGCTCACTATGGGGGCCCCGACGCTCTCCTCGGTCACGCCCAGGCTGCACAGCACCTCCACCTGGCCCTCGGGGGTGGAGCCGCCGTGGCTCCCCATGGCGGGCACGATGAAGGGGTCTCCGCCGGTCTTCCTGATCTCCTCCACCACCGTGGAGAGGATGCCCGCTATATTGGCTATTCCTCTGCTGCCCGCGGTGACGGCTATCCTCTGCCCCTTCCTGACCCTTTCCTTCAGCCCCTTCTTGACCAGCTCCTGCCTTATCTCCTTCCTGTAGTCCTTCAGCGTGGGCTGGTCGAAGACCTGGCGCGCCTCAACCATCATGGGTAGACTCATGGTTCACTCGTCACCTCAATGTGTCCTGCGCTGCTTCAAGCTTTTCCGTGCCTTCGCCATCTGGACGGCCACCTGTATGGCCTCCTTGAGGCTCTGGGGGTTGGCTGTGCCGTCGCGCCTCCCGGCCCTGCCGTAGGCGGTGCCGTGGTCCACGCTGGTCCTGATGAAGGGGAGTCCGATGGTCATGTTTACGCCCGCCATGTCGCCCCACTCCCCTGCCGCCTGGTCCCACCTGAACCCGGCCAGCTTCACGGGTATGTGGCCCTGGTCGTGGTACATGGCCACCACAACGTCGTAGAGGCCGCCCAGAGCCTTCCCGAAGACGGTGTCCGGCGATACGGGTCCCTCCACGTTGAGGCCCCTCATCTTCACCTCCGCTATGGCTGGCTCGATCTTGGTCTTCTCCTCGTCGCCGAAGAGGCCGCCGTCGCTGCTGTGGGGGTTCAGCCCCGCCACAGCGATCCTTGGCGCCTCTATGCCCAGCTTCCGGGCCGCGTCGTAGGCCACCTCGATGGTGGCCACGATCCTCTCCTTTGTGATCCTCTCGGGTACGAGCCTGAGGGGTATGTGGGTGGTCACGTGGACCACCCGGAGGTTGCCCGATATGAGCATCATGGCGTAGTTCTTTGTGCCAGCCTTCTCCGCGAGGAGCTCCGTGTGGCCCGGGTAGCTGTAGCCGCCCATGTTCATGGCCTCCTTGTTCAGAGGCGCCGTCACTATGGCGTCCACCTCCCCCGCCAACGCCATGTCCGTCGCCCTCAGCACGAACTCGACGGAGGCTTTACCGGCCATGGCCTGGGGTACGCCCATCACCAGCCTCCCCGCGTCCACGTTCTCGAGGTCCAGGAGGTCTATCGCGCCGCACCTGTACTCAGCTTCCCCTAGCTCCCTGATGGGGTGGACTGAGAGGCTGGCCCTCGCGACATCGAGCCCCATCCTCATGGCCGAGCCGTCCCCCACGACCACCGGCCTGCAGATGGCGTAGACCTCGGGGTCGCTCAGCGCCTTGGCTATTATCTCGGGGCCGACCCCGGCCGGGTCGCCCATGGTTATGGCTAGTAGTGGCTTCAACTTCTCATCCTCTTAAGGTACTTCACCGCCTCTATGAGGGCGTCGCCTGAGCCGAAGCCCCCGGCCTTGGTGACGGCTCTCACCCCGTTGGACAGCGTCACGACGGGGACGCCTGGCTGGACCTCCCCCGTGATCTCCATGCTCTCGGATCCGAGTCCCATGCACACGGCCAGGGCCGTGGCGCCCCCCGTCAACACAATCCCTGATATCTGGTGCCCCTCCAACAATTTTACTGTAACCTCAGCCAGGGCGTCCACGATCCGCGCCTCGGCGTCCTTCAGTCCGAGGCGCTCGCCCAGTCTCCTCGTCTCCTCGACGCCTTCAGGGTCGGGGGCGGACACCAGTACGATGCTCTCGCCGACGGCTAAGGCTGCCTCGGCTCCCTTGAGCGCATCCCCGACGGCGTCTCCTCCGCCGAGCAGGCGCACGGCGTCGAGGCTAATCTGCGCGACGCCGAGCCTGTTGACGAGGCTGGTCACCTGGGCCCTGGAGGAGGACCGGGTGCTGCCGCAGACTGTGAGAGTGTGTCGGGGAGCCCTCAGGCCCAGGCCCTCAGGGAGTTCTGCGGCCAGTCCAGCTGATCCGCAGAAGACCTTCACTGGGAGCCCCGCAGCTGCCTGCAGGTCCCTCTCCGTCTCGGCGTCGATGACCACGAAGCGGCTGCCCTTCTTTGCCTCGTCCATGAACCTCTTCGATAGGTGAGTCGGTCCCCGTCTCACGTCGGCCAACGAGACGTGGGTTGACCTTCTCCTCGTCTGAGCCCCTATTATCTCGGGGACGTATGAGCTCGGGTGCGCCACCTCGGCGGCGTACTCCGTCTCGTGCAGAGGAACCCCGTTCACGTAGACGCAGCCGCCGCGGGTCACCCTCCCGTTGGACGGGTACGCGGGGGCCACGACGGCGGCTGGCTGGCCCGTGGACTCCATGAGGGCGTCCAGCTCCGCCCCCACGTTGCCTCTGAGGGTTGAGTCCACCTTCTTGTAGAACACGTCGCAGAGGCCAGCTAGAGCCTCCGCAGCTTCCATTACCTTCCGATAAGCAGTCTCAGGCTTGTCGCCCCGGGAGTCCGTGTTCACCACGATGACATCGGCTGACCCCTTCAAGCCGCCCAGCCTGTCCGGGGTCGGCGCCACCTCCACGCTGAGGCCCCACGTCCTGAACTGGACCCCCGTGTCCAGGGCCCCCGTCAGGTCGTCGGCTACGACGGCTATTCTCAAGTCTCCTCAGGGATGTTCATGGGCTCCGATAGTTTAACAGCTTTCACGTTCGATGATAAAAATGGTGGCGGAGAGGGTTGGCTGTCCGCTACTCGGTCCTCTTCCCGTTGAGGTAGACGGCCATCGGGAGTATTACGCACATGAAGAACGCTGAGGCCCCCCGGGTCCCGGCGTCTACGCCCCACGTGGGAATCACCACAAGCTCGTTGACGGCGACCGCCAACACGGCCAGGGCTATGATTGCGGGTGCGGCCCTGTGCATACCTGATCCGCCTCTCCTCACATGCGCGATGTAGGCTGCGCCGATCAATGCTA
>DASWLJ010000005.1:0-8772 GCA_036396185.1 Bathyarchaeia archaeon
TGGGTAGCCACCTGGAACCCGCCCACGTGGCCTATGAGGACCATCTCCTTGAGTGTGTCGGCATCCAGGCTCTGAACCCCATGGACGCCGGGTTTGTCGGCGTACCCATCATAGAATAGAGCTGTCCGGGGCCCCACGCCGCCGTCTATAGCCATCTTCAAACCTATGATCCTGAGGATGTCGTCTCCACCGACGGAGTAGTTCTCCACGGCCCACCGGGTCTGCTCCAGGCTCCTGAGGAATCCCACCTGGATCAGTGTCCTCATAGTAAGCTCACCCCTCCTGTGGCTCTCCCTAAACGCCTCGATGTCCGCGGGCATGAGCCCCGGCTCTACCACCGTCGTGAATCCTACGGCGTGGAAGTCGCTGCACGCCTGCCTTATAGCCTTCAGCTTGTCGTCCATGGGCCACACTATGGCGGCGTCCATAAGCTCCGTTGCCCTGCCCATGAGTAGCCCAGTGGGCTCGCCCCCGCTGTCCCTCTCTATAACGCCGAACTCCGGGTCCGGAGTGCCGCGCGTGACGCCGGCCAGCTCCAGGGCCCGCGTGTTGGCTACGCCCATCTGGAAGACACGCCTAATGTAGACTGGGTTGCCCAGGCTCACCGGGTCCAGGTCCCTGCGCGTGGGGAACCGCCTCTCCTCCAGAAGCGTCTCGTCCCACACGTTGCCGAGCACCCACTGACCCGGCTCCGCCTTCCTGACCCTCTCCTCCAGTAAGCCCACGATCTCCTCGATGCTTCGGGCCTTGGGGTACCTTATGTCCACGGTGAACGCCGATGATAACCCGTGCTCTAGGAAGTGGTCATGGGTGTTCACCAGGCCAGGGGTCACGGTCCTGCCATCCAGGTCGATCACCTCGGTCCTCGGCCCGATGAGGCGCTTCACCTCGGGCTCTGAGCCGGCCGCCAGTATGAGGCCGTTTCTCACGGCCACGGCGTCCACTATCCTTCTGCCGCGGTCCATGGTTATGATGGTGCCGTTCAGGAGAACCAGGTCAGCTCGCTTCATGATTATTAGAAGGCAGATACTATAAATGAGGCTAGCGGGTAATCTCGTAGACGGATTTCTCTGTGCCGATGTACGCCCTCTGCGCGTACCCTATGAAGAGCCCCGTCTCCATGACCCCCTGGACCATGTGCAGCCGCCTGTTGAGTTCCTCCAGGTCGTCTATGGGCCCGAAGCTGGCGTCTATCAGAGTGTTCCCGTTGTCTGTGACCACCGGCCCGACCTTCCCCGCCCCCTGCCGGACCACGGCCCCGGCCCCCATCTTCTCCAGCCTCCTTACCACAGGCACGACGGCGAAGGGGTGGACCTCCAGGTACACGGGCTGATCTGTGCCGAGGATGTCTGTGAGCTTGCCCTCGTCCCCCACAAGGATGTACTCCCTGCAGCAGCTGGCCACGATCTTCTCTCGCAGGAGAGCCCCGCCGCCGCCCTTGATGGCGTTGAGCTGCCTGTCCATCTGGTCCGCGCCGTCTATCCCTATGTCCAGGTCTGGGTACTCGTCCAGGGTTGTAAGGGGCAGCATTGCGCGCACCGACTCCTGCACCGCCTGGTAGCTGGTGGGGACGCCCTTCACGTCCTTCAGGTCGCCTGCCTTGATCCTTTCACCCAGAATCCTTATGGCCTCGGCCGCCGTTGAGCCGCTTCCAAGGCCCACCACCATGCCGCTCTTTACGCGGCCGACGGCCCTGGACGCGGCTCTCACCTTGGCCTCGGTCTTCCAGCTCATCAGGACGCCTCTAGCTCCAGCTTGTCCAGCTCCTCAAGCTCCTTGAGGACGTTCTTCTTCAGGCGCTCCAGGCGGTCCTCCACCGCGTCGGCTCTGCTTGGGGCCTCTTCCTCTGCCTCCTCGGCTTCCTCCGCCTCTCCCTCGGCTTCCTCCTCGGCGCCGGCCGGCGCTGGCCGCGGCCTCTGCCTCCTCGGCTTCGGGGTGGGCTTCTCTTCGGCTGTCGGCTCCTCGGGCTTCGGCTGCTCTATCTTGAGCTCCCTTATGATGAGGTCGATCTTGGTCTGGGTGTCAGCCAGCGTCTCCTGGAACTGCTGTATTATGCTTGTCCTGATCTCCTCAAGCTCGTTGAGGCTAACGATGAGCTCGGCCTTGTTCAGCTCCTCGGTGACCCCGCTCATCTCTGAGTCGTAGTTCTTGCCGAGGCGCTCCCGCTCGTCCCTCGTGATCTCGCTGTTGTCCTCGGCCTCGAAGAGGCGCTTCAGGACCATGCTGAGTATCTCCTGCTGGAGCGTCAGGGTCCTTATCTTGCTGCGGGCCTCCTCCACCTGTGTACGCTTCGTGACCGCGGGGATGGTGGGCACCTGGACCCTTCTGGACGGGTCTACGCCCACCTTCAGGGGCTCCGCGGCCGCGGCGGGCTCCTGCTTCTTCTCGGGCTTTGAGACTCCGCCCGTGGCCCTCATGAACATGATGATGGCGGCGGCTGCCACGACGAGGGCGCCGACGCCCAGTACCAGGTCGGTGGATAACTCGAGAGCCATTACAAATGTAACTCAGCTTAAAAGTATTTAAGCGCTGACATCGTGAGACAATCCATTTTATAATGCATAATTCCCAAAATGGTCACCAGCTCGTGGTGGGCTTCAGCGACCCTTCGCACATTCTTATATAGTGGCTGGGGCGAGCTTACGCCTAGGGGAGCTGGGCTCGACCCGGCTGAGAGGACGTACAAGCGTCGACCCTTTGAACCTGAACCAGGTAATGCTGGCGTAGGGAGAAGCGGCTTCTCAGCGAACATGAGCCTTGCCCCCGGGCAAGGTGAGATGAATGGAGAACAGACTGAAATCGAGTTCCGGGAGGATAGCTTTTTTTGCTGTTATGGTCGCTTTGACGACCTTGGCGAACCTGATAATGGTTCCAATGCCTCAGCCGCTGGCTGAGTACGACCTGTCGCCCGTGCTGACGTACAGCCTGGGCGTGCTGGTGGACCCCGTGACGGCGGCCCTGATCGTGGCGACGGCCATGGCCCTGGGCACGGGGTACAAGGTGGTCACCTTCGGGTTCCCGCCCGTCTTCATACTGGGCGCCATGCTGGTGAGGGGCCTTGAGGCCTGCCTCATCAGCATCGTCGTGCGCCTAAGGAAGCCGGGTGAGACCAAGACTGTGACCGGCTTGGAGGTTGCGGCGATGGCCGTTGGCGTGGTCTTCGAGACGCTGGGCTTCTTCGCCCTGGACTGGTACCTCTTCGGCTGGGGGGTGGCGTTGACTGTGCTGCCCACAATCGTGGACGCCGTGTTCATACCCGTGGCCGTGGGCGTGGTAGCCGCAGTGAGGTCGAGGCTCGGAGTTAAAAGACTCCTCTGAGTACTGTGATGGGGAAAGGCTTTGGGCGACGCGCTGGGGCTCGGCAAGGTTTCCAGGGACGTGTTCAGGAGGAGCGTCCTACCCTTCATACCCGTGGAGAGTGACCCCGAGCTGGACGGGGCGAGCGTCCAGCTGGGCGGCCACACGGTCATCGCCCACAGCCCCAGCATAGGCGTCCCCCTTGAAGCCCTGGGCTTCTTCGCGTTCCACTACTCGGCCAGCAACGTGGCGGCCAAGTTCGGGAGACCCACCCACCTCATCACGGGCATATACCTGCCCCTGAACACAAGCGAGGCCGATCTGCGCACGATAACGAGGGGCCTCGGCGAGGAGGCGGGCAGGTACGGCGTCAAGGTCACAGCGGGGCAGACGGCCACCTACTACGGCGTCGAGATACCTCTGATAACGTCTACCTGCCTCGGCGAATCCATCGGGGCCCCTCCTCCCCCCAGACCGGGCGACAGGGTGCTGATCGTAGGCGAGGTGGGCGGAGAGGCCGTGTGGCTCAAGGGACTGAGCGGTGGACGCGGCTCGGAGGCTTGGAGGAGCTTCACCCCCCTCCCGGTCATCCTTCGCCTTCAGGGGGTGCAGGGGGTTAGGCTCATGCACGATGTCTCTGAGGGGGGCGTCAAGGGCAGCCTCTACGAGGCGGCTGAAAGCCTCGGTTTGAGGGTGGTCATCTCCACGGAGAACCTGACCTACGCGGAGGGGGCCCGGGAGCTCGGCGAGGACCCGCTCAGGGGCCCAAGCTACGGCGTCCTCATAGTCGTCTCGGACCCAGGCGTCGTCCAAGACGTGATGGACCTGTGTGGCGACCTGGGGCTCCCATGCGTGGACGCGGGGTCCATCAGGGCCGGGTCTGGGCTGTACGTGGACGGCGTCAAGGTCACCGAGCAGAAGCGGATCGGCTTGGACGAGATGTACGGCAGCGTGAGGGGCGGAGACGAGGTTACGTCAAGCCTCGAAGGTAGTCTGAAGTGTCTATCCGGGATACCCGGCCTCGTGGACCTGATACCCCAGGTGGGGCTCAACATGGTCTACTCGAGGCCCGGCCCCGTGGATGCGGGGGACGTGGCTGGCCTCAGCGGCAGGGTCGTATCAGCCATGGGTGAGGCCCTAATCTGCGGTGAGGTCAGGTACGGGGCGTCCAGGTTCCTCGCCAGCGTCTTGCTGGAGGCGGCGAAGATCGACCCATCCATCAGGTCAGCTGTGAACATCAGGGGAGGCGGCGACATCCGGGGGCGGCTGGAGGCGCTGGGACTCAGCGTCGATGAGCTGCCCGGCGGGGAGGCCGTGGAGGGATGCCCCGTGGCACCCCACATCAGGTCCCGGGGCGTCCTGAGGGACGCCTACGTTCACCCGGGGAGCCACGGCGTCGAGCCGACCACCACGATCCTGTCACTGGACCCCGCGAGGCTAGTCGAGCTACTGGCGGAGCTGTCCAAGGATGCGTGACGCTGTCAGAGCCTTCGACTCGGCGGCCGGAGGCTACGACGACTGGTACAGGCACCCCCAGGGAGCCCAGGTGCTGAAGGCTGAATTGGACGCCTTGGAGCGGCTCATACCTTCAAGCGGCCTGGGCCTAGAACTCGGAGCCGGGACCGGCGTCTTCGCCCACGGCCTCACGGCCCCGGACAGGGTCATCGTTTGCCTCGACCCCTCCATGGAGATGATATCGAGGGCCGCGGGCAGGGGCCTGCCATCCGTCGTAGGGGTGGGCGACCGCCTTCCATTCAGGGGAGGGTCCCTGGACTTCACGTACATGGTCACGGTGCTTGAGTTCCTGGGAGACCCGGCGGCGGTGTTCAGGGAGGTCAGGGCCGCGGCTAAGGCGGGTTCGCCCCTAGCCGTCATGTTCATCAACCCTGAGAGCCCGTGGGGCCGCTTCTACGTGGAGATAGGATCAAGGGGCGACCCCGTGTTCAGGCACGCACTACTCCGCAGCCTGGGCGAGGCGGAGGCGCTCCTAAGGGAGGCCGGCTACGCGGTGGAGGAGGTGCTAGGGACACTCACGACGGGCCCCATGGAGCCGGAGGTTGGCGCGGAGCTGAGGACAGGGTGCGAGGGCTGCGGAGTCATAGCTGTGAGGGCTAGGCCCGTCGGCTAGATTGCGCACAATGTCTTTTTCAGCCGGGTTTCGCCGGGTGAATGTTGTTCATCCCCGTCCCTGTGGAAAATTTATTAAGCATTGCGTGCTGTCTGGGTATGCGAAGGGGAGCTGGGCTGCAGCCCGGCTGAGAGGACGTTGAATCGTCGACCCTTGGAACCTGATCCAGGTAATACTGGCGGAGGGAACCTGAAATGAGTAAAGAAGTAAACACCCGTGTGTTGGCCGAGGTGGCGATGTCCGTCGCCCTCGCCTACGTTCTGAACCTTATAATCGTGTACCACCTCCCGCAGGGAGGCTCAATAACCCTAGGCAGCATGGTGCCCATACTGCTGATAGCCCTCAGGAGGGGCCCCAGGATAGGCGTCTTCGCGGGGTCCGTGTTCGGCCTCGTGCAGCTCTTCCTAGGCGGCTACTGGTTCACCCTCGTACAGGTGCTGCTGGACTACCCCGTGGCCTTCGCGTGCCTCGGGCTGGCCGGGTTCTTCAGGAAGAGCCCCATGGTGGGCGTCGCCGTCTCGGTGGCCGCGCGGGCCGTGTGCCACTTCGTGAGCGGCGTCGTCTTCTTCGGGGAGTACGCGCCCCCGGAGCTTGGCCCAGTGGTCTACAGTGCCATCTACAACGGCAGCTACATGCTGCCCGAGCTGGTGATAAGCGTGGCCGTGGTCTACCTCCTCATAAAGAGGGGTGTACTGGAGTACAGCCTCTAACCCCCTTTTTTTATGTGCAAGTCTCGTTGCTCAAATCGCTTATAACCCGTGGCTAGTCTCGTTTCTAAGCGTTCAGGGTGATCTGTTTGAGCGACAAGACGTTCTACATGAGCACGTACAGGAAGGACATCGAGATGAGACTCCCCAAGAGGGTCATACTCTACGACACGACCCTCAGGGACGGTGAGCAGCAGCCTGGAGTCACCTACACCATCGACGAGAAGATAATGATCGCCCGGCAGCTGGACGAGCTGCGGGTGCCCAAGATAGAGGCCGGGTTCCCCATAACCAGCCCCGGCGAGACTGAGGCCGTGAAACGGATCGCGGCCCTCGGCCTAGAGTCCACCGTCACTGCCCTCGCGAGGCCCTTGAAGGCGGACATCGACAGGGCTTTGGAGTGCGACGTGCCCTATGTCCACATATTCATCAGTACCAGCGACATGCACATCAAGAACATGATGAGGACGACCCGCGAGGAAGTCAAAAGGCAGACGGTGGAGGGCATCGAGTACGCCAGGGACCACGGCGTCCGCGTCGAGTACAGCCCCCAAGACGCGACCCGCACAGAGATGAGCTACCTCATAGAAGTGTGCAAGGCGGCGTCCGAGGCTGGGGCCGAGATGCTGAACATCCCGGACACGGTGGGCGTCATGACGCCCAGGCTCACATACGAGTTCTTCAAAGAACTCAAGGACGCCGTCAAGGCCCCACTCAGCGCCCACGCCCACAACGACATGGGGCAGGCCACCGCAACAAGCCTGGCCGCCGTGGAGGCGGGCGCAGAGCAGATACACTGCACAGTCAATGGTCTCGGCGAACGCGCGGGTAACACGAGCCTGGAGGAGGTGGCCGTAGCCCTCATCGCACAGTACGGCGTCGAGACGGGCCTCGACTACGGCAAGGTGGCGAAGACCAGCAGCCTCGTGGAGCGCCTCAGCGGCGTCTACATGATCCCCAACAAGGCCATCGTAGGCGACAACGCGTTCAGCCACGAGGCGGGCATCCACGTCCACGGCGTCCTATCCAACAGGGGCAACTACGAGGTCATAAACGCCGAGTTCGTCGGCAAGAAGAGCAGGGTCATGGCGGGGAAGCACGCTGGCCGCCACGGCATCTTCAAGATGGTCACGGACATGGGGCTTGAGCCCAGCGAGGACCAACTGAAGCGGATAGCCGCAGACGTGAAGACCCTAGGGGACGCGGGCAAAGTGGTGTCCGACAGCGACCTGTACGCCATCGCCAAGAACGTGATGGACATCAGGCTTGAGGACAGGGTGAAGCTGCAGCAGCTCCTCGTCGTCTCCGGGAACACGATAACGCCGACGGCCTCGGTCACCCTCATGGTGGACGGTAAACCCATGACGGGCAGCGCCACGGGCAACGGCCCCATAGACTCTGCCATAACCGCCATCAGGAACGTGGTGAACGGTTTCGCCAACATCACACTGGAGAAGTTCACAATGAAGGCAATAACCGGCGGAACGGACGCAGTGGCGGACGTAACGGTAAACGTGAGGCAGGGCGACAAGACCATAACGGCGAGCAGCGTCAACGGGGACACAGTCATGGCCAGCGTGGAGGCAATACTCAAGGGCATGAACAGGCTACTGGACAAGCAGGGAGCCAAGCCATGAGCACAATCAGCGAGAAGATACTGGCCGGGCACAGCGGACACAGGGAGGTTACTCCGGGCGAGATCGTGAAGGCCGAGATAGACTTCGCCTTCATGCCGGACCTCACGGCCGCCCTAGCCATCTACGCCATGAGGAACATGGGGATCAGTAGGGTCTGGGACCCTGAGAAGGTGAGCATCCTCCTGGACCACATAGCGCCCGCCACAAACGTCGCCAACGCGAGCCTCCAGAAGGAGTGCAGGGAGATGTCCCGGGAGCAGGGCCTCAGCCACTTCTACGACATCAACGAGGGGGTCTGCCACCAGGTCATCCCCGAGAGGGGCCACGTGTACCCAGGCATGGTGCTGGTGGGCGCCGACAGCCACACGTGCACCCACGGCGCCTTCGGCGCCTTCGCCACGGGCATCGGAAGCACGGACATGGCCGCCGCGATAGGCACAGGTAAGCTCTGGTTCAAGGTGCCCGAGACCATCAACGTGAACGTGGAGGGGTCGCTGCAGAGCCGCGTAATGTCCAAGGACGTTATACTGAGGACGGCTAAGTTACTTGGGGCCGACGGCGCCACCTACTGCGCGGTCGAGTTCACCGGCTCCACAGTGGACGAGATGAGCGTCGGAGCCAGGATGACCCTCTGCAACATGGCAGTCGAGCTGGGAGGAAAGACGGGCATCGTGGCCCCCGATGACAAGACGGCCAGGTTCCTGAAGGGCAGGGTGAAGCACAGGTACAAGCCCGTCTACCCGGACAGGGACGCACTGTACAGCCGGACCGTGGAGATCGACGGCTCAGACCTGGAGCCCCAGGTGGCGTGCCCCCACTCCGTGGACAACGTGAAGCCCGTCGCAGAGGTTGCGGGGAAGGCCATGAACCAGGTGTTCATCGGGTCATGCACCAACGGAAGGCTGGAGGACCTTGAGTCGGCCGCCGAGATGATGAAGGGTAAGAGGGTTCACAGGGTCACCAGGGTCATCGTGACTCCGGCCAGCTTCGAGGTCTACGAGGC
>DASWLJ010000006.1:0-2103 GCA_036396185.1 Bathyarchaeia archaeon
CCTCATCGTGATGAACATAGTGGGCGCCGGGCTCGCCGTGGCCCTGGGCATAGCCTTCATAGTAAGGAATGTGCATCCCATGATAGCGGCCCGCATGATAATTTGGCCAGAGGCCATCATGGTGGCGCTGGTTGCGGCTGGAGGCGTGCTCTTGTTCAGGTGGTTCATTACGGGCGCCGAGATGATGGACGAGTACCAGGACGTGAGGGAGAAGAACTCCGGAAACGATAATGGGGCGGAGGAATCCGCGACCGAGCTAATCGTCAAGAACATGGCCTTCTACAGGGACCACAGGGAGTCCATGGGAAGCCTCATCCTCGGAAGCAGGATCACGGGGGCCTTCTTCCTCGTGACGGCCGCGCTACAGGTACAGTACGTGGTGTCGGTCCTGGGCTCCGGCTCGGCCTTCGAGGCGGCGTTCGTCCTCTTGGGCTTCAGCCTGATCCTGATCCTGGGACTGGCGGGGGTGTACATCCCCCGCCTGTTCAGGCGCTACGAGGCAACCTGGGACAGAAGGCTTCAGGAGTCGACGGAAGCCGAGAAGAAGCTCGGTGAGCTGCTGGAAGGATCGAGTTGAAAGGCAAGCGGACCCTGTACGAGATATACTGGGAGATACTGACCTTCTGCAGGACGCCCCGCACCTTCACGAGCATAATCCACAGGTGCAGCCTGAACAGCGACATAGGGCAGGAGCACATAGGGTTCCTGCTGGGGAAGGGGTTCCTGTCCAGGTATGAGGACGAGGGGGCGAACCTCCACAGGACCACCGATAAGGCCAGGCCGTTCCTGGACTCCTTCAGGGAGATGTACCTGGAGCTCTACAACAGGGGCCCCGAGTTCAAGCTGTGAACGATCCATTTTTTACAAATCATTAATAGGGTGCCCCGTCTTTTCAACGTGGAAGGCTTCATGGTCAAGTGCGACAGGTGCGGCAGGGAGGAGTACATGCCCTTCAGGTGCAAGTTCTGCGGAGGCTACTTCTGCAGCGAGCACAGGCTCCCCGAGATGCACGACTGCTCCGGCTACTACCAGTACAGCAGGTCTACGACGGGGGCGACCGGCTTCATGCCCACCGGGTTCAGCTCCACGCCGCAGCCGCAGGGCGCCCGGTACTGGTTCAGCCAGCGCGAGCTAAGAGACCTGGCTATAGGGCTCGCACTGATCCTGGGCATCCTGTTCACTATAACGGCCTGGAGGACCCTCGTTGCCTACCCCACTGTCCTCGTGGGGAGTCTCCTCATATTCGCCCTCGCCTTCCTCCTGCACGAGCTGGCACACAAGTTCATGGCCCAGAGGCTGGGGTACTGGGCCGAGTTCAGGATAAACCGGCAGGGCATCATGATCACCCTCCTCAGCTTCATATCCCCGTTCAAGATCATAGCGCCGGGAGCCGTCGTCATCGGCGGCCTCATGAACTGGGACGACTACGGAAGGGTGAGCATCGCAGGCCCAGCCACCAACATAGGCATGGGCTTATGCTACTTCGCACTGTCGTTGGTGACGACCAGCAACATCGTCGGGTTCCTGGCTTACCTTGGGATGAGCATCAACGCGAGCCTGGCCCTCTTCAACCTGATACCGCTGGGCGTGTTCGACGGCGCCAAGATAATGAAGTGGAACAGGGCGGTGTGGGGCGCAGCCATACTCGCCGCCGGCCTGCTCTACGCGTACTCCAACTTCATCTACTTAGTATAGCCACTACCAGTTTCGCTTATCTACCTCCAAGGCGTCATCAATACCGATGATAGTCATACCTGGCCCAGCCTCCGCGGAGCTGGGGAGGAGGGTGGCCGAGCTCCTCGGCCTCAAGGCCCACACAGTGGATCACAGGCTGTTCCCCGACGGAGAGAGCTACCTCAGGCTCACAGCCGACGTGAAGGGCGAGACCGTTGTGCTCGTCCAGACCACAGCGCCCGACCCAGACAGGAAGCTGGTTCAGTTACTGATCATGGCTAGGACGGCCAGGGACTTCGGCGCTAAGCGGATCGTGGCCTGCGTCCCCTACCTGGCATACATGAGGCAGGATAAGCGGTTCCTGGACGGGGAGGCGCTGAGCTTCGACGTGGTCCTAGGGCTCCTGGAGGACTCCGGCGTGGACGACCT
>DASWLJ010000007.1:0-16685 GCA_036396185.1 Bathyarchaeia archaeon
CCCCTCGGCGTAGGTGCCTCGGCGACCTGTGCAGTGGTTTCATTCTCCTCCTTTTTAGCCCAGCGCCCCCTGAGCAGCATCAGCCCCCCCACACCAGCTACCGTCAGCAGTGCGGCTAACGCGGGCAGGAGGGGAAAAGGCGGGGCGGGCACAACGGCCAGGCTGCCGGTAGTGGAGGCGGCGAGGTAGTTACCTGAGCCACTGAACCTGGCCTCGTAGACCAGGCTGCCGGATTCCTCCTCGGCTACCGGAACATCGAAGTTAGCGGAGCCGCCCTGATCGGATACCAGATCGAAGCTCTTGGTCTCTTCGCCGTAGACGTAGCTCGCCTTGATGGGTGCCCCAGAGATGGGTGACCCGACGTCGTCCACTAACTGAAGCGACACGCTCTTCTTCTGGCCGACCTGAACGGGCCCCGCCCCGGCTATGGACAGGCGCGGCCTGGCGAACACCTGGAGAGACGGGGTCACGGTTAACTGGCTGCTGTGCAGGGTAAGCGCCACGGGGAGAGGCCCGAGCTCTTGGCCGGGTGGGATCCTGCACATGATCATGAAGCCTCCGCCCTCGTCGGTAACAGTTGAGACCTCGTTGCCTAGTATCGTGGCTGTTACGGCCTCGGATGCCCCCGGGATCTCGTCGGCGTGGACGACGCCGCTCACCACCGATGTCTCTCCTCTGACGAGGGCAACGTCATTCATGGTGAAGGCCAGGGGTAGCGACTGAACTGTCTCGACGGTGTCGGCGCCCAAGTAGAACCCTGAGCCCTCCCAACTGTAAGTCACGTGGTACTCCCCGGGCTCATCCAGGGACACCTCCACGTTGAACGACCCCATAGAGTCAGTTACCCCGTGGAACGCTCCACCGTCAACCTCGACGGTGTACTCCGCGCCGCCCACTGTCTCGTTTGTGGGTTTGTTGAGTAGTACCCCCGCCAGGTTGAACCTGTGCCCCGCGACGACCTTGTCGGGGGACCGCACTAGGAACACCGTCTCGGTGTAGCTGACGATAGGTGGGTCGCTCCACGAGCCAAGGTATAGGTCGTCTCCCAGGGCGTGAGCGTCCACCATGTACTCACCCGGCGGGAGCCCCACGGGGAAGAGGCATGAGGCGTTGAAGAGGCCGCCGACCACGGTGGTCTTACCGGCGAGCACCCCGGACTCGGTCTTGTTCTGTTTGAGGTAGATCAGGACGTCCAGGCCGCTGACGCCGAGGCCGCTGTCGTCGACCACGGTTCCTGCCACGGTGAAGTGTGACCCGACGAGCACGTACTCGTCCTGGTAGGTGATGTTGGTGAAGGTGGGAACCCTGCCGTCGCTGCCCTCCGCTTCCCCGGCGGCGGAGGGCGTCGCGTCGAAGGCGACCCACCCGAGGCCATCGAAAAGTACCTCGGCGTACGCATGGGCCTGGCTGGCCTTCACGGCCTGAGTCTCAGCGTCGGGGCTGATCAGGTAACCTGTGACGAGCCTGGACGGTATCCCTATAGATCGTGCTAGAAGAACCAGAGCGGAGCCAAAGTCCGTGCACGCCCCCTGCCTCCCGCGGATCAGGAACCACTCCACGGCGTCGACCCCGTCAGACGCATGACTGTAGCTGAGGTTATACGTGTACTGTGTCTTCAGGTACGTCTCCAGTGCCTTGACCTTACCGTACGCAGACACCTGGCTCCGGGTCGTCAGGAGAGCGATGGGCCTGATCGAATCGTTAAGTTCCTCAGGGATCTGTAAGTACCGATCCACTAAGTAGGGTTCAGCGCCCGTCAACGAGGTCTCGTTGAAATATGGGACCTCTGACAGCACCTCGTAGCCTGTGACGTTTCCCTGTTCGACGCTGAAGAGCTCAAGCTCAGGGTAGTAGTTTAGGGCAGCCTCTGAGATGAGCTGCCGCGTGGTGAGGGGCACAGGAATGTAGCCCTCGGATGGCTCGTTGAACTCCACGTAGAAGTGGTGCTCATCCAACCTTTCGTAGCCCTCGACGACTCGCTCAACATAGTGGCCGTCGTAGTCAAGCGAGACGGCTCTACTCGCATACCATGAGCCATTATAGTAGTCGGCCACGCCGTCCCGCAGGTAGCTGGTCCCCGTCATGCCAAATATTTTGAACAGCTGCTCCCCCGAAGGCGTGACGATGGGCTCTACGGGTCCATCGACGACGGGTACAGGCACCTCACCTGATCCTCCGTCTGTGCCGTTGACGCCCGGCAGCGAGTCCAGGATCGATGACAGGTCGGAGCCCGGAGTCGCGTCGAAGATGATCCAGCCCAGCCCCTCAAAGGGGACCTCCGTGAAGGCGTGCCTCTGCATGGGGTAGACTTCCTGGGTGAGGGCGTCCGGGTCGATGTAGAATCCTCCCACAAGGCGGGCCGAGATGTTCAGCGTCCGGGCCATCATGGTGAGGGCCGTGTTGAAGTGGGTACATACGCCCTCGCCGCTCTCGTACAGGAAGTATTCGAGGGGGTCGGTTCCGGGAGGCGGCGCCGGGCAGCTCAGGTTGTACTCGTAGTGCTGCATGAGGTAGTCCCTGAGGCTGACCAGCTTATCGTAGGCGGTGGGGTCTCCGGATGTGATGCCCTCAGCAAGCGCCCTGAGGTCCTCCTCAAGGTACCCGGGCACCTCAAGGCATTCAGGCATGTAGACCACGGAGGCGTCTTCTAGTTGCTCCTCACTGAAAATGAACCTGAAGTACGTAAGGTTATACGCCTGAGGATCAGCGTCCGAGCTGAACACCTGCTTCTCCAACAGGTAGTCCACGAGACCCGTGAGGTTCAGGCTCACCGTGTTGGGCGCCGTGGGCAGGTACTTTCCCAGGTCGGACAACGGGATGACCGTGAACGACACGGCGCTCATAGAGAGATACGTCTCAACCGGAATGTCCACGTAGCCCCCGGTGTAGGACTCAGACCCCACATCGACCGTCTCCCACGCCCCAGAGTAGTACTTGTCGTAGGGTACAAGCCTCAGGTAACTCGTCTCCGTGGAGCCGATGATCCGTAGAAGAGGCTCAGACCCCTCCCCCCCGGTCATCTGATCAAGCCTTGTGGTGTCCGGGTTAGGTTGGAGAGGCATATCAGGCTGAACGGGCAGGTCGGAGGCGCGTAGCTCCCTCAACGTCGGGACCTCCCCCACGGCGTCGATGGACAGGGCTAGAAGTAGGGTAGACAGCACTAAGCAGGCTACCGCTACGGCGGCTTTCTGAACCCTATCCAAGTAACCCGCCCACAAAGTATCAGGACGTGTAACTCGATTAAAAGAGTTGTATAGCATAATAATAGATCAGATCATAGCGTCATCAGCTTCACACAGGGTAGTTATTATACCAAGCACGCCTTGTTTTACTTTATGAAAAAAATAATAAACCACGTCGGTGAAGACGTCAAAGTTGGTAGAAACGTCAAGATATGGAACTTCACCTACATAGGCGATGGAACCGAGATAGGTGACAACACCAGAATCGGTTCACTTGTCCACGTAGACTATGATGTGAGGATCGGTCGAGACTGTAAGATCGAGGGCATAGTGTACATTCCTCCCCTAACTGAGATAGGTGACCGCGTCTTCATTGGACCCGGCGCCGTATTCACTAACGACCCTTACCCTCCTTCCGAGCGGCTCACAGGCATCCACGTCGGCGACGACGCGGTCATATGCGCCGGCGCAGTGCTCATGGCAGGCATAAAGGTGGGGGCCAGGTCGGTGATCGGGATGGGGGCCGTCGTCACCAGGGACGTGGCGCCGGACACGGTCGTCTACGGCACACCAGCACGCGCCGCTTACCCTACCTCCAGCTACGTCCAGAAGCGGTCTAATTGGAGAAACGCGGCCTCATCTAATGAAACAGGTTAGAACCTTCTCGACGCCCTCAAGAATATGGGACACGTCTTCATCGGTCAGCCCCGGGTGCATGGGTAGACTGATGACCCTTTCGGAGAGGTCCTCGGCTACCCTGCACTCTTGAGGGTGGTAGGTGTCTACGACTATAGGCTGCTGCGTCAAGGCTCTAGGGTAGTGGACCCCGCATTCAATGTTTTCCGCTATCAGAGCTTCAGTGAACTGGTTTCTGGTGCACCTCAGCTCCTCCAGGTCAAGCCTGACAGCGAAATAGCTGTACGACGGTTTACAGAGGGCTAAATTTTTCTGGGGTGTGACGGCCTCCATGCCTTCGAGGCCTCGCCTCAGCTTCTCCGCGGCTGAGCGCCTCTTGACCAGGCCCTCATCAAATTTTTTCAGCTGGATGAGGCCGAGAGCCGCGGCGATATCTGTGGTCCTGTAGTTGTATCCCCAGGCGACGTGGTGATGTTTAGTGCTCTCGCCATGGTTTCTTAGAAGGCCCCCCATCTCGTGTAGACGCGCGGTGTTCGTGGTCACCATGCCGCCTTCGCCGGTGGTAATCGACTTGGAGGGGTAGAAGCTATAGCAGCCCACCGTCTCGTATGAGCCAAGCTCTCTGCCATCGTAGGTCGTGCCGTGAGCCTGGGCGCAGTCATTCACAATGAAAAGATCATGGTCTCCGGCCAGGTCCTGCAGCGCCTTCATGTCGCATGAGCCGCCGAAGAGATGCACCGGCGATAACGCCCTCGTGCGCGGCGTCACCTTCTCCTTCACGTCTTCAGGGTCCATGAGGAACGTGTATGGATCGATGTCGGCGAACACGGGCTTCGCCTTAACGTGGTGGACCATACTCGCCGTTGCGATGAAGCTGAAGGCGGGGACTATCACCTCGTCGCCCTCTTCAAGAAGAGATAGATAGGAGAGGTGTAGCGCCGCTGTGCCGCTTGACACAGCGTATGCGTGGATCGCTCCCATCCTCTCAGCGAATTTTTCCTCGAACTCTCTAGTCATGTCTCCCTGCCGCAGGTTACCGGTCCTCAACACTCTGGTGATCTCAGCTGCCTCAGCCTCTGTGAATGTGGGCCTTGCGAGATGTATGATGTTGGGTGAGGCGGGTCGACCGCCCTTGATTGCTAACTCATCCACAGGAACAGATTATGTACAATTTATTATAAAACTTGGGTTTCTGATCCAGTTGTATGTAGTCTTGCCGGAATCACATGCGGATATAAGATTATTATTCTCTACTTGTCGGCAAGGGTGAAACATCCTAATGCAAAACAGACGCGGCATGACCGGGCTGGAGACAGCCATAATCTTGGTGGCGTTCGTCATCACGGCCGCTGCCTTCGCCTTCGTTGTACTGAACATGGGTTTCCTTACAGCGGAGAAGGCGCAGTCAGTAATTAGCTCAGGCATGGCTGAGGCCAGTTCATCGATCCTGATGGACAGCGGCCTCGTAGGACAGTTCGACAACTTAACAGGTGCACAAGCCAATGTGGCCTTGATCAAATTGACGTTCTACCTCAAGCTGAGCCAGGGACACGAGCCAGTGGACCTCAGCGACGACAAACTCGTGGCAACCATAACAACTCAGAGGGCCCACGGCGAGATCTACATCAGCAACGGCACATGCATGACCATCCAAGGCGTGAACAGCGACGGAGACGCCCTCCTTGAGACCGGTGAAAAGTTCAAGGTCACTGTTGACTTCAATGAGCTTGACCGTAGCTCACTCGACCCTGCCCAGGTGACGCCAGCTAACGCTCTGGTCCATCCATACGAGGAGTTCAGGATCGAGCTGAGGCCCGCCATGGGCGCGGTCCTGACCATCGAGAGGCAGATACCCGCCGTCTACACCACAGTGATGGTTATAGACTAAGACCACCTATCCTCCTTCCCCTTCTTTTTAGATTCAAGTTTTAAGCTACTCGAAGACTGTTTCTAGACACCTTTTACAGGTAGCCTCCTGATTGTTGACTACAATGACCTCACCCTCGGAGGCTATCAGGTAATAGAGACACGGATGTCTGTTTTTAATTAAAAAAAATCTTGCCAGAAAGAGTATTTATTTTAACTTGTGGCCCACTTCCACTCACACATGAGTTCAACTATCTGCCGGCCAGCCTCGGCGTCGTACCTCAGCCTACCCCCAGGCATCACCTGAGCCAGGCGCTGGGGCCTAGCAGCGGAGGCCCAGGCAACGAACTGGGAGAGGGCGCGGTCGGTCGCCTGCCTGGTCTCCGCGGTGGGCTCTAGCTGCACGGACGCAATCTGGCCTCCCCTTATGATGAACTGCCCGTCGTAGTGAGCCTCATGTATCCCCGCCGCCTCTAGGAGGGCGCTCCTCTCTGTAACCTCAGCCTGGATCTTATCCCCCATGATCCACGAGGTCTTGACATCTCGCCGCGTCTTAGTGGCGTAGTCGAACTCCGCCATCTTGAAAGCCGACTCCCTCGTTGAAGTAGCCTTGGTTCCTGTCAGCTGAAACACGGAGTCGGCTGCGTAGAGGCTCTTGAGGTGCTCTATGTCTTCAGCTTTATGGGCTTTCACCCACCTCTGCAGTGTCTCGTGCGTCTGCATCAATTTTTTTCACCTATAACTGAACGATGAACCTCTTTTTTCGGTAATTAATAAAGCCATTATGGAGTATGAATACTGAAGACGTCTTAGATGTGATCGGCGCCCACTTTGAGTCTCAGTAAAAACAAGTCATAATATAGAGATTTGATCAAGAAACCTAGGCGACAATAGTCAAATAGTCTATGAAAGCTGGGATTAGCAACCAGAGCCGCGGGAAATAATGCCTAACCTAGAAATCAACCACGTGCTAAACCTGTTACTGGAGAAGCTAAAGGAACACGAGGAGAAGATAGAGACACTCGCTAAAGACGTTGATGCACTGAGAAACGAAATCCGTAGCACAACCACGCACCACGGCGCGAAGCAGCCCGAGAAACCCACTGAGAAGGAGCAGCAGAGAGACAACTTCAAGACGATCCTGGTCGTGGACGACGACCCCAACCTTGTGAACACCTTCAAGCTAGTCCTGGAGAACGTAGGCTTCAGGGTGGACACAGCAAGCAACGGAATAAAGGCGCTGTACAAGGTCACCAAGCTACACTATGATCTGGTGATCATAGACATGAACCTGCCCGACATGCTGGGCGACGAACTGTCTAAACGGATCCACGCCAAGAGCCCGTACATGAAGATCATCATAATTACAGGCTATGGAAGCTACATGGAGGAGCTTGAGAAGGATCAGCAGATAAAGAGGGTGCTGATGAAGCCCATACCTCCGGAGGACCTCGTCGAGATCGCCAAACAGACTATAACCAGAGAATAGAAAAAAAGTTTACTTGGTCTTCTTCATGGGTTCGCCGCAGCAGACAAGCGTGCCTGCGCCACTCTCAAGAACCTTAACCTTGTTGCCGCATATTTTACAGAGGTAGATCTCGTTAACTTTAGTCATAGCCATACGTGAAGCACGAGAACTATTATACCCTTGCATAAACTAAAAGGGTGAATCAGAGAATAAAAAGGTCCTAGAAAGCCCCAACGAGATGCTTCTTCATGGACTCAACAGAGCAGGGCCTAGAGTTACGGGGTGATAGATGTCCTCCCCGAATATTGTGGCGACTTCAGTGTGCTTCCTCGACATTCAACTTTGATTGAGTAACCGTTCCTCAGCTATACACGATATGTATTCTTTAAACATCTATCCTCGTTTTCTTGATCTCGAGTTTCAGCAGGTATATTGCATAGAATATTAGGCTACAAAGTACAAGTAAGGTCCCAATAATCAGAAATGTGAATGTGATAAGAGCCATGGGTACGCTGAAGTAGCCGAATAAGTTGAAGTCTTTGACGAAGAGGTAGCCCGTTACCATGGATGAGGCTATGAATAGAGCCCCCGGGAAGCCTATCATCATGAGGGGCCGGTCCTGGACTAGAAGCTTTAGGGCTACTGTGACGAGCTCCAGGCCGTGGGTGACAGGGTCTTTCTTGGACGTGTGTTCTATTCCGCCATATCTTATGGTGATGGGTACCTCCTCAACCCTCAGATCGAACCTGCGCGCTATGGCCAGCTGCTCAGACTCCACGCCGAAGCCCGTCTCGTCGGAGTCTGCGAAGAGCTCCAGCACCTTCTTGTTGAAAGCCCTGAACCCGCTCTGTGTGTCCTTCACGGACACCATGGCGGACTGGCCTAGGGAGTTGATGACGGAAAGCCCGACCCGCCTGTAGAGCGGAGGGTCCATGCTGGAGCCCTCAAGGTATCTGGAGCCTATGACGAGGTCCGCCTCGCCTCTCATGATTGGTCTGAAGAGTTTGGGTATGTCGCCCGGGTTGTGCTGCCCGTCGGCGTCCAGGGTGACCACGATGTCCGCTGACAGCTTCCTTGCTACCTTAAGGCAGTTTTTGAGGGCGGCTCCTTTACCCATGTTCTTGGGGTTCCGTATTACTATGGCTCCGCACTTCTCAGCGATCTTCCCAGTCGTGTCCTTGGAGCCGTCGTCGCACACGATCACGTGATCGACGTGTTCAGATACCTTGCTCACGGTGTCGGCTATTGACTTGTGCTCGTTGTATGCGGGTATGCATGCGACGACGAGGGGCTTCATCATCGCCTTCTCATTTTAGCTGTAATCGATATTAGGGTTAGAGTGTAGTGATATAGAACAACAATCCTTAAGACGTGTTCTAATTTCTCCATGTACCTACATCACTTTTTTGGACATGAAGAAGGGCGTAAATGAAAACATGCTTGGATGCTATAAGGACAAGGTTTTATCCTTTGGACTCTTTAAACTCCAGCTTCTTCTTGATGGACTCCTGCAGTATCTTCTGGATGTCCACATTTGAGCGCCTGAAGGGGGTCTCCTCCGAATCGATGTGGGTCAACCGGATGTCTTCGGGGAAGACGACGTGATCAAGGGTTGTTGGAATCTTTTTAGGTTTCATCCATGAAAAGTGCCTAGGGATCCGGTTTAAAGAGTAGTGTGAAGGAAAAGTGACAGACGGGCTAACTAACATTTGACAGCCTTAGTTCGAGAACTCTCGCCGGTATGTGTCTGCTGGTTCAACACACCATGGCTATTATACGAGTCAAAAAAAGTTGGATGCATGATGTGCCCCGAGTGCAGAACCACCTTGGTCAGGGATGACCGTAAATGGATGCAAGTAATCATCGGCCTAGAGGAAAGATCCTTGACACTATACAGCTGCCCCAACTCCAAGTGCTCCAGGTGGCTGCTGCCCGTTCTTAAGAACAAGGAGACGGATGCGCCGCACAAGGGTCCCATAGCCGAAGACAACGTGGACCTAATCGAGTCAGTCTACGCCTAGCGTGATCGTCACTACGTTGAATTAGAAGGGCTCTATTTTATTGCTCCCTTAGCCAGCTCGGAACCGAGTGCTCTGCACTGGTCTAACACAGCCTTGTTCGGTGAGCCGCTTGACGCAACGGTTTGCCCAACCTGGGTACCCACACGGCTGAACAGAGACAAGGAATCCTTCGCCCGTCCTCCTCCGCCGTGGCTGAAGAACACGGCGTAGGGTTTACCTGTGTACCCTTGCTCGTTTCTGTGCAGGTACCAGTCGTCCATGAAGGTCTTCAGTGTGCCCGCCATGTAGCTGAAGTAGTCGGGTGTGCCGAAGGCCACCGCGTCGTATCCGGGGTACTCCTCAATGGGGTACCTTTTCTCGTTGGCGTTGTGGAGGGTCACCGAGCAGCCCCCCGACTTCAGGCCTTCAGCCACTGCCTCAGCCATCTTGCCGGTGTTGCCGTACTGCTGGGAGTGGTAAAGTACGAGTGCCTTGACCATAATCACCATAATAGTGAGGAGGGGCCATGTTGTTTATCACATTGTTTCTTTTTCGCCCTACTGCAACTGACACTAATTACTTCGAGACAGAGGGCGTGTTCTATCTCAGCGCGTGTCTTCTCACGAGGATGTATAGAGTGATCAGGATGCCGAAGGTCAGTATGCTTGGAATGAACCCCCACATCAATGGGTCATTCTTGGGGCTCGGCTCTTCTTCACCCGTCGGTGGCGTATATGAGGCCGGGATGGTCTTCGTTTCTAATAGCGTAGTTTTTATTTCCGGTGTTTCACCCTCAGAGAGGCTCAATGTAAGGGTTCTTGGCTCGTAGCCGCTCTTTTCCACGGTGAAGGTGTAGTCACCGGCAGCGATCTTGGTGAATGCGAGGCTCCCCCCCGAATCTGTTACGCCGATTAGGGCGCTCTGATCCTCGGGCTGAGCAGCTGATTTTATCGCGGCGGTAGCTATTTTTTCGCCGTCTTCGTCTTCAACGATGATCTTCAGCCCGCTTGGGCTCTGAACGCGGTACGATATGGTCTCTGCGGAGCCTGCATATTCAGTGGTTCCAGACCAGGTAAACGTAGCCGTGTAGATGCCTAGCTGGGTGCCATACGTATTATAGATGAACACGCCCCCGCTGTCCGTCGTCGTGTATCCACTGTACCCTGACCCATCTGGGTGAATGACAATAATCTCTATCGCCTCATTCGACTTGGAGGGGGTCAGCACTCCGTTGACTGTGACCAATTCGTCTTCGAAGCATGGCTTGGGCGCGTAGTCGAGTTCAATCAAGCTGTCGATTTTGGTAACGTAGACCTGTATGCCCTCGAAGCCAGAATCGGTTAACAGGCTTCCTTCAGAGGCCACCGTGATGCTCCAGACGCCTATGGAGCTTGGAGTAAAAGTGTGAGAGAATTCTCCCTCCGAGTTTGTGCTCAATGCATTTTCTATGCGTGTGCCGTCGGGTCCGACGCAGATGACTTGTACGTTTAAGACTTTCAGAGGTGGAGCGATTTTGCCGGATATCTCAATGTTTTCATTTAACTTGATGGTGGATCGGGGGCTTGAAACCGTTAACATGTAGGGTACTTTAGGTAGATAGGAAGGCGGTTCAAATAGGATCGGCGTGTATTTCACAGAGCATAGTCTGGGGTTGTCGTTGACGTCGTATATTTTATCTTCAATTATTTCATAATTATTTGTTCCCCACCAATTATTTGGCACGCTCACCGTGATTCTTGGGTCCTCCCTGTACATGTACACGTTATAATCGTTATCAAAGAATGCATTATTCTCTATCCGGGGTTTAGCTCCGCCATGGAAGGCTTCAGTATCGAAATACACCCCGTATGTGTTTTCTAAGAATATGTTATTGTTAATAACGGGTTTTATATCTCCTGATATTGTTACTGCTTTCTCGCATCTCATGATAACGTTGTTAACTATTACTGGTCTCAATTCATCGGAAGTATATAGTGTATTATCTCCGTAGATACTTATACCCACTATCTCCATACCGATTATAGTATTGTTTTTTACGAGCGCATTCTTTACGCCTATTCCACGTACACCGGAATCCAGAACGTTATCTCTCACTACTCCGTCTTCAATGTAGATTGATTGACCGTACCTTGTGTTCACAAACCTGTTATTCGTTATGGTTCCTTCCCCCATCTTGATCGTTCTATACGTCCCGTTAAAGAGGCAGTTCGTGATGGTACCATTCATTTTCACTGCAGGCTCCTTCCAATGGGAAAGCCCCCCAAGTATCTCCACGTGGTCCAGCTTCAGTTGGTGGCCCTCGATCACGCCGTAACTTATCGCGTAGTCCATACATTTTATGACGACGTACTCGAGTAGACAGCCTTGACCGGTTTCCTTGTATGAGTGGCTTTCCGGGGTGAAGTAGATTCTACCGTTTCTATTCTCCTTCAGCGTGGTTAGGGGTATGTTGATAAAGATTTTCTCTTCAGGGGTCCCTAATGCTCTAAGCTCCCCTTCGACGGTTATCGACCATAGCGTCAGATTTACTATGGCGCCTCCCTCAATTGTTAAGCAGGCCTCCTGCTGGATGACGAGGTCGTCGTTGAGGATGTAGGGGCCTCCTTCCTTGGTCCACGTTGTGTCCCGCTTTATTCGTCCGCCCACGTATGTGCCTTCAGGGACCGGGTAGGCAGCGATATGCATTGATTCATGTGACACGACTAGAATAACGACTAACAGAACCGCTATTCTCTGTAGTTTATACATGATCTGTGTTCGAGGATAGAATTATCACTATATAATTTGTTTATGGTTTGAAATTTCATATTATTATTAATAGGCGTAAACATCATGGTGACAGTATTATGTGGGTAGCAACGTCGTGCTCCGATGTCGGAGATGTGCTGAAGCTATTTGGTGTATATATAAAAGAAAAATTGGGGGGTGGTGCCTTGTGCATGTTTTATCATACATGTACATTAAAGGGAAGCACTGCGCTGGCGACGACTCCACCGGCCTCTATCTTGTAGCCGAAGTAGACTGTGATGGTCTTACTCTCCTGGACAAGCTCCACCTTAAGGGTGTGTACCGTGATCTCGCTGCCTGACATGTATTCGTCGTAGAGCTCCGGCAGGGATATGATCTGTCCGTTGAGCACCCACTTGCCCGGTAGAATGACGTTCTCAAGGTCGCCTGCGACGCTCATCACAAGGATGTGGCCCTCGAGGGCCACCGCGTCGCCTGTTACCGTTGTTGGTACTCCGTTCCTGATGATGTAGATGAGTATCCTTAGCCTGTCCAATGGCCTCCAGGAGCCCCTCTGCCCCGTTGCTGACTCAACGGCGTCTATTTCATCCTCCGCGAAGACGGGGGGTAGGACCATGAACGCGCTGAAAGCTATCAGCAATGCGCAGGTGGCTGCTAGGTGTTTCTTCTCCATCTTGTTTTCACCGGGCGTACCTCGCCTGATGATGTAATAGGGGTTTCTCACCCCTCGTATTCATCAATGGTGAATACGTTTGGTCTACTCGCCCAGCAGCTCCTTCTCTAGGTGCAGCAGAAGGCCCAGGCGTTTCTCCCATTTCTGATAGAACTTGTGCTGCTTCCAGGAGGTGTAGGCACTGTAGATCAGGAGCCCGGCCATGGCCACCGCGAAGAGCGTGTCGAGGGGGCCGCCCTGTCGGAGGGTTACCAGGAAGTACCTGGGCAGGAAGATGAGGAAGAGGAGCGTTATGGAGACCAAGCTGAGGAGGCTGCCCGTCCTGAAGCTACTCCACTCTGAGTCTATCTCGAACAGAAAGTCATGGATGCTCCTCAGGGGGAGACGGGCTTCTTCGCTTTCCTTCTCAGCCATCACATCAGCCTCTTCCCGGGTTCTTTTAAGGTCTGTGCACCAAAGGTACACCCTAGAGTAGGCTTGGCAGCACCTGCCGTAGTTTATTGAAGACTTCTCGGCCTTCCTGGGAGATGGCGCTGTTTCCTTCCTCGTCCTCCGCCATGAGGCCCTTGCCTTTCAGGTACTCGAGGTGCTTCAGGAAGTCGTCGTAGCTTAGTGTTGTGGCTTTACGCCACACGTGGGTCCTTGGCTGGGGGGTGGGATTATAGTAGAGGTACTCCAGTATCTCGAAGCGGATCTGCACGGCGCCCTTCCTGGCCCTTGGCACATGGGATACTATCACGGTTCATGCATTAATTATTGACTACCCGCACTCGTTATTTCCTCTCAATTGGGATCGTGGTGAAAAAGTCATCTCTTACGTGATTGCTTGGTTCCATGTTCCGCGCGTTTCATTTTTGTTGATGTGCGCGCATGTTTAAAATACGTAAATGTCTCTCCGTCATACCAGGGAACTTTTATGATTTTAAAGGGAGGATTAAGGACAGCTTTCGTCGTACTCCTGATCATCGGCTC
Organism: Bathyarchaeia archaeon; assembly: GCA_036396185.1. Classification (GTDB taxonomy): domain Archaea; phylum Thermoproteota; class Bathyarchaeia; order TCS64; family TCS64; genus RBG-16-57-9. The sequence goes on from DASWLJ010000007.1 coordinate 13,546, forward strand.
CAGTGCCTGGTTCAGGGCTCCACCCGTCTACGGTGCCTCGGTCTACGACTTTGTGCAGAGCGCCTCCTCGGCATCGTGGAGCAGCGGGGCCGGCGCTTTACCTTTCCCCGGAAGCACATCTGATAGCAGAGGCTTCGCCCTCAACCTCGTCGATGCTCAACTGGAGGACGATTCAACTTATCCCTCGGTTCTTGAGTCTCACCCCCAGTGGGTGACAGACGGGTACATCACGGGAGTCTACCCGCCCCAGACGATAGCGCAGGGCACCCAGCTCAGGGTTAAGACAGGGTTCCTCAAGGGGGCTACGGGCAGCGACGGCGTGAACTTCGAGGTTGTCCTGGATGTTAACCAGGTCCAGCACAGCCTCGTTAACCTTCACTCGTCCTACGACGGTGAACTCGATGAAGCCACCGTGGACCTGAGCCAGTACGCTGGCCAGACTGGGAGATTCATCCTGACGGTCAAGGCGGGGAAGAGCTCAGGGCAGGACTGGGCCGTCTGGGCCGAGGCAAAGGTGGAGTCAACCGCGCTGCCGGACCTAAAAGTCATGGATGTTTATCTCACCGGCAGCACGGTCTACTACAAGCTGAAGAACGTGGGCTCGGCCAGTGTCGGAGGCCAATCTGCTCCAGCTTCGTTCACCAACGTGCTCATGGTCGACGGCAAACAGGTGGCATACGACTCTTACACTGGGACACTTAGCCCAGGCCAGCAGACGACAAGGTCCTTCAACTACGTCTTCAAACAGACCCCTCCGCTAAACGTTGTCATGGTTTGCGCAGACTGGGACCAGAAGGTGACCGAGAGCGATGAGGATAACAACTGCCTGGAGGAGGGCTGGGCCCTCGGGTACCCTGACCTCAGGGCGTACGGGTTGAGGTGGTCGCCGCCCGCGGTGACCCTGGGCAGAACGGTTCACCTCGTCCCAGAGATAGAGAACATAGGTGAAGCTGACTCGCCGCCGTGTGAGGTCGAGTTCAGGGTCGATGACGTCAGCATCGGAAGCCTCACCATACCCGCCATACCTGTCGGGATGAGGCTCTCAGATGTCGACGGCCAGATTTCACTGGTCTGGGCTCCAGACGAGCTGGGTGAACACGAGGTTGTCTTCACTGTGGACGCGGAGGGCGAGGTTGATGAGAGCGACGAGGCCAACAACCTTGCAGGCGACACCATCGATGTGTTGTCTGAGGACAGCACTCCGCCCACAGCCTCCATCTACCCGACGCCCCTGAAGCTATTCGGTGAGCCCATCGACGAGACGGACAACGTCACCTTCGTGGCCGGGGCCTCGGACCCCAGCGGCGTCCAGAGCATCACAATATACGTTGACGGCATGGCCAAGAAGATGGTCTACAACTCCACCACGTGCAGGTACAACGCAGGCTTCCTGCCCAGACTGAGCACAGTACACTACGCGGCAGGGGTCTACGACAAGGCCGGCAATTACTTTCTGACGCCGACTTACACTCTGACGATAGAGTCACATTACAGCCAGCCAGCCCAAGTCGATATAGAGGTGAACCCCGCCGAGCCAACCGAGGTCGACGCCGTCACCTTCACAGCCACGGCATCATACCCCTACGGAATAGACAAGCTCAGGATCTACTTGAACGGCCACAAGGTCGCCGAGGAGGAGGATGCTACCTCCTTGAGCATAACGAGGGGCCCCTGGGTCAGCGACTACACGGCGTCCTACTTCGCCGAGGCCATAGATGCCGATGGGCGCACCCGGAGGACACCCGAGATGAGCTTCACCGTCGGTGGCCTAGAGCGCTACAACGTGAAGAACATTAGCGCATACGTTGACAGGGAGATCTTCGTGGTCTCCGACCTAGACTGGAGGCTTGTGTGCCAACTCGTACCAATAGCCGTCTGGAAAGATATGCACCCCACAGAGTCTGTGGCGGTCGGGAGCACATACAGCTTCCCCGCGCTAATATACCACGAGGAGGAGGACGGCAGATTCGACGCCGACTCCGTGATCAGGTTCATAGAGCAGTACGCCGAGTACGGCAGGAACAGGTTCGGGCTCCGCGTGACCATCCTCGGCGACCCACCCGACGAGTTGGTCAGGCTCATAGAGTCGACGGTGTTCATGGAGACGCGGGAGACGGGCCGCGTGAGGGTCTGGAGGCCGACGGCCGCGACGACCACCTCGACCATAGTCTCGCTCAGATCGACGGTGATAGACGGGGGCATCTCCTTCAGCAGCACAGGGGGACTCGGAGGCGCGCTGATGGAAAGGTGGGGAGTAGGCGCAACAGTGTCCGGGGAGGGGGCCACCGGTGTGGTCCCCATGGACGACATCTACACGGACGAGGAGGAGAGAAGCCTCAGGGAGGAGTACTGGAGCACCCTGAACGTGTACGTGCTCTCGGAGGACGAATACTCCACGGCCCTCATGGCGTCAGTGTACGCGTCGCTCCTCGACGCGCCCCTCATACTCCAGGGCTACTACGACGTCGACGAGCTCTACCACAAGAGCGTGTACCTCGTCGGGGACTTCACGGACGACGAGGTGGAGGCCCTCAGGTCGGGGGGAGTGAACATACTGAGCAGGCTCACACTGAACCAGCTCAGGAGGAACTACGTGGCCGCTACGGGCACTAACAAGTTGATACTGGTCAACCCCCTCGACCTGTGGACCAACCACAGGAGGGACTATGTGACTGATGAGGGCGGCACGGTCAGCTACCTCTTCGGCAAGCACAGCCTGGCCGCGCCCTTCCTGGCCGCGGATAAGAAGGAGGTCATCATAAGCATACCCAGCAGCAGCTACCCCGAGATTGATGCATACGTTAAGCAGAGCTTCGAGACTCTCATGCCTGGGTCCGGCCTCAAGTACCTCACCATCATGGCCACCCCGGAGGCTATACCCATAGCCAGGGCCAACGTGCCCGGCCCAGTGGCCATAAACGGGGACACCATCTACTACCAGGGCCAGAGGTACATCGACACAGATATCGTTGGGAACAGCCTGAGGGGGGACGACGAGGCCTACCTGTTCACGGAGCCAAGGATGCAGTTCAGCCCAGCGTGCAGCGGCGAGGTGGTCGCATGGGTGGACGAGGACACGTGGGGCGACATATGGTACAGGAGGGTGCCCACAGGCACCAACGTGAGGCTGACGGGGGACG
>DASWLJ010000008.1:0-1737 GCA_036396185.1 Bathyarchaeia archaeon
CACCACATGGCTTTCCCCGGCACCGTGACCCTCCGGAAGGAGACCCTCCAGGGCGTGGTCAGGGACTACGTGGACAGCCTCGCGAAGCACGGGTTCAAGAGGATCGTTGTCCTGCCTAGCCACGGAGGCAACTTCGGGCCCCTGAAGGAGATCACTGAAGGGCTCAAGGCTTCCCACCCGGGCGTCAAGGTCGTCGTGTACAGCGACCTCCAGGGCTTCGTCGCCATACTCATGAGGACCGGCCACAGGCTGGGTGTGAGCCCCGAGGCGTCGGGGGCCCACGCCGGCGAGTCAGAGGTCTCCATGATGATGCACATAAGGGGCGACCTGGTCAAGGAGAAGCTCATCCCCAAGGCCAGGGGATACGTGGGCGTGTTCGACGAGGAGGTGACCAGGCGCATCTTCGAGCGCGGCATCGGGGCTCTCTCACCCATCGGCGTGCTCGGCGACCCCAAGGGGGCCAGCGGGGAGCACGGGGAAGCCTACGTCGAGGACCTCTCGGCTGCCATCGTCGATTACATCAAATCCAGCTAACCGCGGCGGAGATAGCCGACCCGGCTGAGGCCCTGTAGCCGCCATAAATGTTATGCATCCGGTGCGCCACCTTCAATGATTCAGCATGAAGAAGCTGGAAGAATACAGGTTCATGCCCATCTTCCCCTCGGCGCCCGTCTCGGACGCCCAGGTATCGCCGGACGGCAAGGAGGCGCTGTTCGTGTACAGCGAGGTGAACATGGGTGAGAACAAGTACGACAGCCACCTGTGGATCACCGACCTCAAGCGTGGCAAGCCCCACCAGTTCACCCACGGCAGGAGCAACGACTCGTACCCCCGCTGGAGCCCCAAGGGCGACAGGGTGCTCTTCCTCAGCAACAGGCTGGGGGAGCAGGACAAGCCGGACGCCAAGCCCAAGCCGCAGCTGTTCGTGATGCCGGCGGGCGGAGGCGAGGCTGTGAAGCTCACCCACATGGATGAGGCGGTCGCCAAGCCCGATTGGAGCCCCGACGGCAGATCGGCCCTGTTCTCGGCGAGGGTCTTCAAAGGCGAGAAGGCCACAGAGGACAGCGACGTGAAGATCATCCGCCGCATCAAGTACAAGTTCGACGGCCAGGGCTACTTCGAGGGCAAGTGGACGCACCTCTTCACGGTGCCCAGCGGGGGCGGCAAGGTGAAGCAGATCACCGACGGCGAGTTCGACGTTGAGACCTACGCTTGGAGCCCCGACGGCAAGCAGGTGGCCTTCGTCACAAACAGGGACAAGGACGCGGACATGGTCCACTTCAAGAACATTTACCTGGTCCCAGCCAGGGGCGGGGAGCCCAAGCTACTGTGGAGGGGCCTGGGGCCCATCGAGGAGCTGGCGTGGAGCCCAGACGGCAAACATCTAGCCTTCACGGGCCACGTGATAGACGACCCCGACCTCGTGTTCTACAAGAGCGACAGGGTCTTCGCCCTACCCCTAGACGGCGGGGAGCCCAGGTGCCTCACAGAGGGGTTCGACATAACGGCTGGCGGCGAACTCGCATGGAGCCCGGACTCGGAGCACGTCTACTTCACGGCCCCTGACAGGGGAAGCACCCACGTGTGCCGCGTCTCCATGGACGGGGAGCTGGAGTGGGTCACCGAGGGCAAGATCAGCGTCGGCGGCTACAGCCTGGACGACGGCGGGACCCTCGTGTACACGGCGACGGACGACGCTACGCCCAGCGAGCTCTACGCGCTGGACGGGGATAACCC
>DASWLJ010000009.1:0-8277 GCA_036396185.1 Bathyarchaeia archaeon
CCACGGCCGTGCTCTCCGCTGCCGTGAGCCCAGTGTCCGCGACCTTATCCGTGTCCCTTCCAGAGGCCACACCCAGGTAGTCTGCCTCCCTCCAGTACTCCTCCCCGGGGACGCTCACGGTGTACGCGCCCCGCGCCACTATGTTGCCGTGGCTGTAGGTGGCCTCCCTAAGGCTCACGTAGACGCAGGGCGGGCGTGAGCAGCAGATGCCTCCCCACGCGGCCGTCATGTAGTTGGGCTTCCCGTCCTTATCGTATGTGCCCACCACCCAGACGGGTGAAGGCACGGCTAATGTCTTGGCTCCCAGACTCGTCTTCAACTCGATCAGGGGACACATGGAGCCGGGACGGTAAAACCCTTTTACCGACGCAGGCGGAGAGGTTCACGATGTCCGCCAGCAGGGTCACGGACAGCGTGACCATGATCGATTCGCCGTACCACGGCCGCACAGGCGTACTGGGCACGTACCTGGTCCGTGGGGAAGAGTCGGCCGTCATAGACCCGGGGCCCGCGGCCCAGGCCGTCGGCGTCATGGAGGCGCTTGGCAGGCTACGCGTATCCGACTTGAAGGCTGTATGCCTCACACACATCCACCTGGACCACGCAGCCGGCTCATGGATGCTCCTAGATGCTTACCCCGACGCATTCGTCCACACCCACCCCCGCGGCGTCCAGCACATGGTGGACCCCTCCAAGATCGTGGCCGCCGCGGAGGAGGTGTTCGGCGACAAGGTAAGCCTGTATGGGGAGATCAGGGGACTGCCCCAGGAAAAGATCGCTGCATCCGTTGACGGCGAGTCTCTAGATGTCGGCGGAGTGGAGCTCAGGGTAATGTGGACGCCGGGCCACAGCACCCACAGCCAGAGCTACTATGAGCCGGACCGGCGCGTCCTCTTCGTGGGCGACGCCGTAGGCCACACCCCGGGCAACATGGGCGTCTGGGTGCCCGCCAGCCCGCCGCCGTACAACCCGGCGCAGGCCGTGGAGAGCGTCAACAGGCTCCTCGCGCTGCGGCCCGAGACCCTGTGCATCAGCCACTTCGGGGTCCACCCGGACGCCGAGGACCGGCTGCGCGGCTTCAGGGACCAAGTTGCGCTCTGGACGAGGCTCGCGTTCAGGGCCGTGGACGAGGGCCTGGACCTGAGGGGCCTCTACGGGCTGGTGGAGGCCGAGGACCCATCAGTGGGGCTCCTGGCCTCCGACCCTGAGCTGAGGAGCAGCGTCCATCAGAGCCTCGTGGGGTTCCTGTCCTACGCCAGGTGGGAGAGGCAGCAGAAGAAGGCTTAGAGTAGCCCCGCACGTGTCCGTCACTCAAAGAATTCTTCAATCTATATCATGAGTATGCTAAAATGGTTGGGGTCCATCATCCGAATCCAGTCTCCCTAATCCCCTTAAACTGGAGCCGCCTCCTACTTACATGTGTCCCAGGTGCGGGTCCGGCCAGGGCGCTTCGGTGCGTTAATGGTCATTGGGTTTTTAGTGGTAGCCATTTTCCTCACGGGGCTACTGTTCTGGGTCATCTACAAACCCAACTTCGGCATCGCCTACAACATAAACGACCCGAGCCACCCATTCACCTTCACGAAAACTGGGGGCACGGAGGCTCCTCAGGCCGAGGAGGAGCCCGAGATGAGCCTCAACGAGACAATGGCCGCCCTGAGGGGCGGTGGCTGCTCCTTCGTTGAGGGCGAGCCTGGGAACCTGGACCCCCACAAGTGCGTTTTCATGAGCCAAGGCGACTTCATGGACGAGGCTCTGAGGATGAAGCTCGTCTTCCACAGCGTCGGCGAGGAGTGGTACACCCTGTACGTGCCTGTGAGGGAGGGCCACGTCGCGTGTCGGTGGCCTCGGGAACCTGTCTGAGGTACTGGCCCGTGTAGCTGTCCCCTGAGCCTTGGCTGCAAAGAGTTAAGGCGTCTATAATCACTGCAATACCATGTCAAGGTACAAGATTCTGGGGTTCATAGGCGACGGGATCGGGGCAGAGATCGTCCCCGAGGCCGTTAAGGTGCTGGACGCGGCCGCAGACGCCTACGGATTCGACGTTGAGCACCTGGGCCCCTACGAGTGCGGGGCCCACTACTGGGTCAGCCACCAGATGAAGAGGGGGTGGCCCGAGGAGGTGACCAAGGACATCTTCTACGAGGCAGACGCCATCTACAAGGGCCCCACGGGGCTACCAGACCTGGTGGGGAAGCTGCCGGGCCCCTATTTGCCGCTGAACATGCGGCTGGACCTGGACCTCTACGCCAACGTCCGCCCCTGCAGGCTCAGGCCCGGCGTCCAGAGCGTCCTCAGGGGCAGGGAGCCGGGGGGCATCGACTTCATAGTGCTCAGGGAGAACACGGAGCACATGTACGCCGCCATCGGGGGCATAATGCGGCGGGGCGGCGTCAGCGAGTTGGCCATAGACGACTACGTCCAGACCAGGAAGGGCTGCGAGAGGATCATCAGGCTCGGCTTCGAGATGGCTCGGAGCGGCGCCTACAAGGGGAGGCTCGGGGCCCCCAAGGACGGCAAGCGGCGCCTCACGTGCTCATGCAAGTGGGGCCTCTGCAAGGGCGACGACCTGTTCAAGGAGATATACGACGGGATGGTGGCCGAGTACCCGGACGTGGAGAAGGACAGCACGTGGATCGACTCTTGGAGCTACTACGCCCTCATCAGGCCCGACTTCTACGACGTAGTCGTCATGCCCAACCAGTACGGGGACATCATGAGCGACATGAGCGGCGCCATCCAGGGCAGTCTGGGCCTCGCCGGGAGCATAAACGCCGGGGACAGCTACTGCTTCGCGGAGGCCACCCACGGGTCGGCGCCGGACATCGCCGGGAGAGGCGTCTCTAACCCGACGAGCATGATCCTAAGCGTGGGCATGATGCTCAACTGGCTCGGCGAAAAGAAGAGCGACCAGAGGCTCAAGGACGCGTGGAGAGGCATCGACAGGGCAGTGGACAGGGTGCTGGCGGCCGGAAAAGTTAGGACACCGGACCTGGGCGGCTCCAGCTCAACTAAGCAGTTCGGCTCGGCTGTGGTCAAGGCCGTCAAGGCGGCCTAGAGGAGCCTGCCCTCCCCGGCCACCAGCCGCCCCTCCTTGTAGACGGCCACTACCTTGTCCGCGTTCTGCAGGACGCCCATGTCCTTCAGGGGGTCGCCGTCCAGGATGAGCATGTCCGCGTACCTGCCCGCCTCGATAGTGCCGGCGTTCACACGGCACAGCTCGGCGCAGGTCCGCGTACCGGATACGAGGGCCTCCATGGGGGTCATGCCTCCGTGCTTAACGTAGGTGTGCAGCTCCCACGCGAGGCCGGGCTCCTCCCAGTACGTGTTGTCTGTTCCGGCAGCTATCTTGATGCCGGCCTCCCTGCACGCCTTAAAGTTCTTTATCAGGCCGGGCTGCATCCTCTTGAAGCTCTCCTTGGTGCCCGGCTCCGCGGCGTCGTATGCGTCCATGAGTGGCTCCATGAAGAACATGCCAAGCGTGGGCACCAGGAACTGGCCGTGCTCGGCCATGCGCCCTATGAGGTCTGGCTGCTCGATGAGGTGGGTGCCGTGCTCTATGCTGTCCACGCCCTCCTCAACGGCGAACCGTAGGCCGGGCCCGTTCTTGGCGTGTGCAGCCACAGGCACTCCCTTCCAGTGAGCCTCCTCCACGGCTGCCGCGATCTCCTCCCTGGTCATGCAGGTGTGCTCAGGGCCGTCGCCGGGCTTGAACCGTTTATGGCCGGGGCCTATGAGCTTGATGAAGTCCACCTCGTACTGCAGGCACTCCCGCGTCTGCTTCCTGATCTCCCAGGGCCCGTCGGCTCCCCTCCAGCCCTGGTTGAGGACGAAGGGGGGCGTCAGGCTGTTCAGGTGGCCGCCCGTGGGCAGGACGCAGCCCCCAGCCACAACCCTGGGCGCGTTCACGTAGCCCCTCTCAACGGCCGTCCTCAGCGCCACCAGCCATTCACCTCTGAGCTCCGGGGCGTTGGCTATCGTCGGGTGAGGTATCCTCACCGTGGTGACCCCGTGGGCGAGCATCCCCTGGATGACCTGGACGCCCTTCAGCAGCCCCAGCGCGGGGCTCTGCACCATGTTGTCGTAGTACTTCTTGAACCCGGGGTCGCCGAAGTCCCTCTCCCCCAGAGGGTGGTTGTGGCCCTCAATCAAGCCTGGTACAATGGTTCTGCCGTGTGCCGCAACCACGTCCGCTCCTGGTGCTATCTTGACCTCACCTTTGCTGCCCACAGCCTTAATCATTCCACCCTCGATGATGACCACAGGGTCCTCAATTGGTTTCCCGCCGTTCCCGTCGATGAGTATTCCGCCCACTATCGCCTTCGCTTTCAATCAATACACCTTCATGGATATTTTGAGTGAACCTTATTTAAAATGATGAGAGTATGAGACGTTGATCGCGCAATAAATGGGACCCTTGGCTGATTATGCGACCGCTTTTCCCTTTAACCTCTGGCCCAACATGTGAATTACAGTTTTCATCTTAGCTATCTCAATGTTCTTTGCTAGCTCTGAAACACTGCAGTCTCTGACAACGGAGATACTGTTGAGCATATACCTGTTAGTTGTTGCCGAGTTAAGCATCCTTTGCCCCACTCGGGCTACCTTGTACCCTGCCTCCGCCACCGCCTCGGCCGCTCTTTTACCTGCTATATTGTAGGGGTAAGCGAAGGCGTAAACTTCTCTCCCCGTGAGCTCCTCGATGAACCTCTTGGACTCCCTAAGCTCATATCCAAGTTGCTCTAGGGGTAGTGCCGTGGAGACGTGGTGGTTCACGCCATGGGACTGGAAGTCCACGAACTCCTTCATCTCCCTGACCTCGTCTACTGACAGCATAGTCCTCTCCTCCGCCATCACATAGTGATCTTCGAGACTTGAAGTGTCCACATCGCCACTGATAATGGATGGAAGAAGATCCTCGTCCATCATGGAATCATCATATAGGGCTCTCGAGTCAGGCTTCCTGTGTGTTCCTAGAAGGCCCGTCGACAGGAAGATGGTGATGTGACAGGGGTGTTCACGGATCACCGGCAGCAGATCGTAGTTGCTCCTCCACCCGTCATCGAAGGTGATGGTGAGGCTATTCTCCGGAATATGTTCCTGGGAGCCGGATAGAGCCTCAGCAAGCGTTTTCATCGGCGTGAATGTGTAGCTTCTCGCTAAGTACTCAATGTGCTCTCTGAACACGTCAGGTCTCATCTTGTGGTAATGGATGATCGTGAAGTGGGTTCGCCGAAGCCAGGATCGAGCGAAGAAGAATAGGGGGAGCCTCCAGACCAGGTAAGCTAGCTCCTTCAGATATCTGCGTAGGCCCGGGTTCTCCAACACGTCAGCTTCCTACCTAGTATTTCCTCTAGTCCTTTAATCTCGTCCGTGAAGTGGGGCCCCAGGTCTTGGTATATCTTCTCGTCGATATCCGTCTCAGGCGTCTTGGGGCGTAGCCCACTGTAGAGCCTCTTCACGAGGCGCGGTGACCTGGGGTGCAGAAGAACCTCTGACGCCATGTTCCAAGCGGCGCTGCTGTACTCGAAGGCTCCCTGCTTGGTTTGAACCATAGCCGATGGTGGTCTGAAACCCGGGTCCACTTCTATGAACCTGAATATCTCGCTGAGGAACCTGTTAGGGTCTTTTTCCTTGTCTTCGTATACGAGGATGAGGAGGTTCTCCTGAGGGAAGTAATGTAGATAGTTGCAGACATGGGTATAGAAAAGGCTGCGTTGAAAGTACTCGCCTTCCGGGGTGGCGAGGTCCTCAAACCTGGCGTCCTTGTAGTCCTCGTTCTCGCTCCGGTTCATCATGTACTGCGAATACATCCGCTCTACGGGGTCCCTCACGCAGCACACCAGCTTCATTTCAGGGTTAGTCTCAGCTATGCGCCCAGGCGCTGCCTCGTCGCACATGTAGGTGGCTGTCTTCTCCCCTACCGCCTTCTCTCCTCCCCAGCTGTCAAAGAAGCCCAGCCACCACTCTCGGCCCTTCTCGTAGTTTTGGTCGAAGAAGTGGGGCTCTTTTTGAGGGAGGTAAACCTGCGGGTGCTCCTTAAGGCATTGCCTGATCCACCCGGTTGCGCACCTCATGCCCCCAATCACTAGGAAGTTAGGCTCAGGGTAATCCATTGGCTTTCTCAGTAGAATCTGCTCCATATTAACATAAAGCCTTTGAAGCTATGGGTCTCCGTAATGGCGTCCATATGTGTCTCATGCTCTGAGGTTTTTCATGTGTACACCTCTTTAAAATTTACAATTGCTTTCACCGCTGGCGTGGAGATGGACGCGTGTATTAAATCGGGGCTTCTACTCCTTCAAACGGGATCATATGAGCGACGATAGGTTGAGGCACCTTAGGGTCCTCTACGCCACCATATTCCTGAGCGCCACGGGGCTGGGCACAACGACCTTCCTGCTGCCCGTGTACGCCGCGAGCATAGGTGCCAGCTACGTGGACCTGGGGCTCATGGGCGCCGTGGGCAACGTAGTGTACACTGTGTTCACTCTGCTCACCGGCCTGCTGCTGGACAGGTACGAGAGGCTCAGGCTCTACACGGGGTACGCGTTCATGGGGGCCCTCATACTGGCGTCCTTCACGCTGGCCGGCGACATTCCTCGGCTATTAATGGCCAGGGCCCTCATGGGTGTAGCATCCGCATCCTTTTGGGTCTCGGCAAGCACCCTCACCGCGGACATCTCGCCCCCCGAGAGGCTCACCCAGAGCATGGGCAGGTACAACCTCAGCTGGATCACGGGCTTCGCAGTCGGCCCCTACCTGGGCGGCCTCATATCGTCCAGCTTGGGCTTCAACGCCCTGTTCGTGTGCACCGCATCCCTGCTGGTGGCCAGCGGCCTCCTATCCCAGTTGCTGCTCAGGCCCAGGCTGTCCCTAAGGAACCGGTCGGGCTCCGAGGGGTTCAGCCTTGCCCCCTTCAGGAGGCTCTCCGCGGCCTACCTGACGCTCCTGCCCTTCACGCTGGTCCTGGGCATCTACATGGCCATCGTGCCGGGCCACCTGAGCCTTGAGGGGCTGACGGCCTCCACGGTGGGCCTCCTCATCACAATGACCAACGCTGTGAGGGGCCTCACGTTCGTCAACGTGGAGCGCTTCGTGGCGTGGGGCACACGCAGAAGCGTCTCCTTGGCGTCTGTGCTCCTGTTCTCAGGCATGCTCCTGTTCAGCTTCTCGACGGGGCTGGCGGGATACGCCGCCGCCCTCGCCCTGTACGGGGTCGCCGCGGGCATAATGACGCCCGTGGTACTGGACTACATCGCCAAGAGGTGCGAGCCGGGGACCCTGGGCGCCGCCATGGGGCTCCACGAGGGGACCTACGGCCTAGGCATGTTCACGGGTCCCATAGCGGGGGGTAGCCTCGCCGAGGTCTACGGGCCCCAGCTCCTCTACAGGGTCCTGGCCGTCTTCTCAGTGGCCATCCTCCCATTGTCGAGGCGCATGGAGCCCGATGAGAAGCGCCGCACCTGAACCCTCTTAACCCGCCGTTTCCCTTCCTTTGGGATAGGCTTGTCGAAGGTAGCTGTGGTGAAGGGCGAGCGCGGCCTAGACACGGTCTACAGGGCCCTGAACCTGGTCCCCTACAGGGAGGCACTGGAGCCGTGGGACAGGGTGCTCATCAAGGTGAACTTCATAACCACGAGGAGCTGGGAGACCGGCGCCACAACGGACCCGCTGGTCGTCGAGGCACTCATCAACCGCGTCCGCGACCTGGGGAAGGAGCCCGTGGTGGTGGAGTCGGACGCCCAGATGACTGACGCCGACAAGGCTGTGGTGGCCAGCGGAATGAAGGAGATGCTGGACAGGGTCGGCGTCCCCTTCGTCAACATGCGCCACGCCGAGAAGGTGAAGATACCTATACGCGGCGGCAGAGCCCTGGACAGCATCGAGGTGGCCAGGATCGCCACCGAGTCGGCCATCATCAGCGCCGCCAAACTGAAGACCCACGCGGAGACGGGGGTCACCCTGGGCATGAAGAACATGTTCGGGATGCTCACCACCAAGTGGAAGGGACGCTACCACCTCAGCGGCATGCACAAGGTGGTCCACGACATATGCCTGGTCCTGCCTCCTCACCTTACGGTCATAGACGGCTTCGTCGCAATGGAGGGAAGGGGCCCCGTCCATGGCAGCCCCGTCAAGATGGACACCATCATCGCGGGCACGGATGTTGTCGCCGTGGACGCCACGGCCTGCCGCGTCATGGGCTTCGCCCCCGAAGAGGTTAAACAGATAGCGTGGGGCCACCAGTCCGGGATCGGCGACATGGAGAACGTT
>DASWLJ010000010.1:0-2538 GCA_036396185.1 Bathyarchaeia archaeon
TCCTCAGGGCCAACCCCGTCGTCTGGGGTCAGGCGCTGCTCGACGGCGGGTACCAGCAGGGCAGCTGCGACCACCTGTACCATACCACCCAGTTCAGGGGCGTCGTATCATTCGTGGAGGACCCCGAGGAGAAGAGGCGCGCGCTGGAGATCATGGTGAGGCAGCTCGACGACAACCCCGGCGACATCATAGAGAGACAGGTGAAGCCCAGCAGCGTCTCGAAGGTGCTCGTCGGCCGGATCGACATTCTGGAGATGACGGGCAAGAAGGCGGACAGGATCATCGTGTCGCTTTGAAGGCGTCTCACTTAGCTTCAGACATCGCGGCCACGATCCTCTGGACGAGGGTCTTCATGAATAGGGACCGCTCCTCGGCTGAGCCGTTCTCGTTTCCCTGCCGGGCCACGACCAGGTCCAGGCTGGGGACGACGCAACAGTGGTTCACGTTGTGGCCCCGCGACATGAACGTGTCCCGGGGCACGCCCTCCCAGTCGTCCGCGACCCAGAACGTGTACCCGTAGTTCATGGACTCCCCGCCATCCTGCACGAACCGGGTGGCCGCCCGCCTCATCCAGTCCTCCGGGACGAGCTGCCGGCTCCCCCAGCGCCCCCTCCTCAGCCACAGGTATCCCAGCCTGGCGAAGTCGCGGGCCGTGCACCTGAAGGTGCTGCCCACCACGGAGTTGTACCCGATGGGGCTCGGGCTCCCGTCGGCGCCGTACGCGTTGCACCCTACGCCGCCGCCTCTACCCCAGCCCGGCTCATCGGAGTAGTTCAGCTCCTTCTCGTCGCTGTACGGCATCACCCTGTACTGGTTGTCCCGGAGCCCGGCCGGCAATCCGATTGGTCCTAGGACGCGGTCGTAGACGTAGGGGCCCACCTCCTCGCCCGACACGTTCCTCATCGCGAGGGCCATCTGCTCCAGCCCGAAATTACTGTAGTTGAAGCCGTGCCCCGGCTCAAACAGCAGCGTGTGCTGCGCCGGGACCCCGTCGAAGCCCCACCAGCCGAAACAGTACTCGTACATCTGGTAGGGGCCCGAGCAGCCGGGGCGGTGGCGGCGTCGGCTCGGATCCAGCCAGGGCTCCCGGGTCTCGTGGCCCGAGGTCATGGAGAGCACGTGCTTGACCCTGATCCTCTTCTTCCTCTCGTCCGTGAGCGGCTGATCCCATATCTGGGGGATGAGCGAGTCCTCGCGGCACGCCCCCACCAGGAGGGTGTCCAGGTTCACCAAGTCTCTGTACTCGTCGAGGAACACCCCCACGGCGGTGCCGAACACTGACTTGGTGGACGACTTCACGTCGTTGCACGTAGACCGCGTCCACGGCCTTGGCCCTCCCTCCGCCCCAGACACGTAGCTCTCGCCTATAAGGTGCCCCCTGTAGACGATGACGATGGCTCCGCCGTATGTCCTGCTGAAAACTGAGCCATCGTGGTACTTGACCGCGTCGCTGAGCCTGTCAGCGTCTACCCCCAGGACGCATGGGTCTTCGACGCGCCAGCCCCCGCCCCACTCAGAAGGCGGAAAATAGTCTAGGTCAGCCAACGTCGCGCACCCGTTACCTGTAGCCTCACGCATTTTAAAGATGCGCCGATACAACTACCTTGACAGGCTACTGGAGGACGTGGCCTATGGTTCGCGCTGGCTCTGCTTATTCTAGGCTGGCGGGGCTCCGGGTTCACCGCTTCTCCCGGTGAACCCTCTCCCCGCTGTACGGATGCGTCTATGATGCGTCTCCCCTTCGTTGGGGCTCATCCTCCAGTCTGTTCCTCTGGCTCCGTCTTCATGAACTCCCTGAGCAGGGTTGTGGCGAACCCGCCCTTGTGAAGCATGAACGAGAGCTGGACCCCCCGGGGCGCCTCAGCCACCTCGATCCTGGGCGTCAGCCTTCCAAGCCGCCGGGTGCCCGTGACCCTCATGCGCCTGAACGTCTCCGGGGACATCTCGGACTCCTCAAGTATCTCGGCCTCGAGGGCGGCCGCCTCGCCCAGCGGCTGCGACATCTGGTACCCGTACATGGGGGCCGTGAAGCTGATCTCCTGGGCATCGTACCGGGGCTGCTCGGCCGCTGGGTCGTTCACCCAGAATATGCCGCCCGTCTCGTGCTTCTTCGCTATGTCGCCCAGCAGCAGCCGGCCGAAGAGGCCGCGCCTCACCCTCTCGGCAAGGTACCTGTTGCACAGGTAGCTCTGGTACCCTGAGACCAGGAGCTTGCTGAGCCACCTGTCCGTGAAGGCCTTGCGGCCCCTGAGTATCTCCCGGCCCTCCTCCACGTTCTTGCCGTGCCTGCCGGTCCTCTGCTCGCCGTAGTAGTTGGGCAGCCCCCTCTCGTGTATGCGCTCGGCGATCATCTGGGCCCTCTCCTCCGCTTTTGCCTGGGGCATGTGTACGTCGGTGATGGTGACCTGGAACCTGTTCCCAACAAGGTGGCCCGCCCTGAACTTGTTGGCGTGCCACTTGGCCCAGTTCACCTTGACATCCACGCCGCCCTCGATGAGCTCCACGGCGTCGCCTGGCCGCACGTCGCCCCTCTCGAAG
>DASWLJ010000011.1:0-3225 GCA_036396185.1 Bathyarchaeia archaeon
GAGTTTGTAGTGGTGGATGAGGGTGCCTCTGGCCGCCTCCACTATGCCGACCCCTTCACCCGGCTCGCCGACCGGGTTCCTCAGGTCGGTGCCTGTGATGCCCGGGTCTTCAGCTAGCTCCAAAGCCCGCTCGGCCGCATAGAGTAGCTCCACTAATCGGGCCCAGTGGAATACCAGAGTGGATTGAACCGGTCTCCCGCCCAGGGTCTTGAACATGCGCTTGTACTCCTCGTTGGCCTGGGGCGTGGCCATGCCTTCAGCAGCGTTGAGCCTGCCGAGGGGGCCGACCCTGTAGATGCCGCTCTCGGGACCATCGGTGAACCCGTTCCAGCCCACGCCCTTGAGGAACGTGAACTTGCTGTAGGTCCACGGCTCCACGTGCTCGCAGACGTGGTCCAGGTACTCCTGCTCCCCGAACTTTACGTATTGCTTGCCCTTCTGGTCGGTGACCCTGATGTCACCGTCTATGAGGTTGACGTGGTTGTCCTTGTCCACGGTGCCCATGTTGTACGTGTCAAGCTGGAAGGGGTCGCTGAGGATGAGGTCCACGTAGCTCTGGTTAGCGAGCACGATGTCGTTGAAGATTCCTAGACTGAACTTAGCGAACTCGACGCTGCTCCTGGCCATGTCCTCGATGCTCTGCCTCTCCTCCTCGCTCAGCCCCTTGCTTATGCCTCCGGGGACTCCGCACGTGGGGTGGGTGGCCTTGCCCCCCAGGGTTTCGGTGATCCTCTGGCCGTAGGCGCGGTGCTTGATGACCTCCTTGCCCACGTCTAGGCCCACCCGCTTGAGGACGCCGAAGATGTTGCGCTCGGCCGGGGGCGCGTCGGGGCCCACCACGAAGTCTGGGCCCCCCAGGAAGTAGAAGTGGAGGGTGTGGTCGTAGATGAAGTAGCCGCAGTTCATCAGCTCCCTCAGCTTCTTAGCCGTCTCCGTGGGCTCAACGCTGTAGCAGGCGTCCAGGGCCTTGGTGGCCGCGAAGTGGTGGGCGACGGGGCAGACGCCGCAGATGCGGGGCGTGATGATGGGCATGTCCTCGGCTCTTCGGCCCTCGCAGAACCTCTCGAAGCCACGCAGCTCCGGTATCTGGAGGTACGCGTTCGCCACGTCCCCCCTGTCGTCCAGGAATATCTCTATCTTTCCGTGGCCCTCCAGCCTGGTTATGGGGTCTATGGTTATGGTCTTCATTTCTTGATCCTCCTGTTGATGATGCTGCCCGCCAGCGCGTACTTGTAGAAGGTGCCCACGGGGTCCTTCAGCTGCTCCAGGAGCTCATCGAAGTCGAAGCCCTCCTCCTTCTCCGCCGCCAACCCGAGTATGGTCGAGAGGGCCGAGATCATGGCCGAGCCCTGCTCGATTGCTCCGGGTAGCGCGCCGCCGCAGCCGGTGCAGGGCATATTGGCTTTGATGCACCTGGCATCGCAGCCACCCCTTGTCGCGGGCCCCATGCAGATGAATCCCTGCTCCAGCAGGCACTTCTCGGGCTCCGGGACATGGTCCACGATGCGCTTGATCCCGGTGATCTGTTTGTCCTCCTTCTTCCGAGGGCACTCATCGCACACAGCCAGATCCGGGGCCAGCACGGAGCCCTTGGGGGGCAGGTTACCGGAGGCTATGGCCCTCACGGCGTTGAGGATGAGGCTGGACGGCGGCGGGCACCCGGGCAGGTAGTAGTCAACGTCCACCACCCTGTCCAACGGCATCACCGTGTCATAGAAGGCCGGGAGGTGTACCTCGCCCTCGGGCACATGGTACTCCGTCTGGGGCACGTGGCTCTCCGGGTTGACCGTCGAGGGGGACGAGAGGTATACTCTGTCGAAGATCTCCTCCCTGTCGGCAAGGTTGGCCAGGCCGGGGATTCCGCCCGTGTGGGCGCAGGAGCCGAAGGCCACCATGACCTTGGCCTTCCTCCTGAGTAGCTTGGCGAGGTGCTCCTGCTCGCTGTTCCTGACGGCGCCGTTGAAGAAGACCACGTCCATGTGGCCGTCCGGCATGGCCTCCACGTCCTTGTACTTGGTGTCCATGGCCACGGGCCAGAACAGCACCTCGGCCACCTCCAGGACCTCCAGTATGGCCTCGTCCACGTCCAGGACGGCGATCTCGCAGCCGCCGCAGCTGGCCGCCCAGTAGAACCCGAACTTGAGCTTACCCATAGCTATCCCTCCAGCCTCCCGGCCACCGCCTTGGCCCCCACCTTGTTGTGGCTGAGCCCCACCTCGTCCGCGTCCAAGCCGAGGGCCAGGCCAAGTAGCTGGGGTATGTGCAGCACGGGCAGGTTGGGGTTGTTCTCCTGCATGAGCTGGCACCTCTCGAAGGTGAGGTAGCAGAAGGGGCACGCCGTGACGAGGGCGTCGCCGTGCTCCTTGACCTCCCGGACCTTGTCCAAGCCCACGCTCCATGTGACCGCCTCCCGGACCCCCATGACGGGGCCGGCGCAGCACTCCAGCTTGCTGGGGTACTCCACAGGCTCGGCGCCAGTGGCTGCCACCAGCTCGTCCATCACCGTGGGGTTCTCGGGGTCGTCGCTCATCAGCACCTCGGCTGGCTTCAGCATGTGGCACCCGTAGTGGCTGGCCACCCTGAACCCCTCGAAGCTGTTCTTCACCTTCTCCTTGATGGTGTCGAGGCCCACGTCCTCCTTGAGCATCCTGACGTAGTGCTTGACGTCCACGGTGCCCTTGTACTCCTTGCCCGCCTTAGCCAGTATCTTGTTCACCTCGGCCCTGAGCTCGGGGCTCTCCCTGAGCTCCTTGTTGGTCTTGGTTAGGACCTCGGTGCATCCGTTGCATATGGTGACTATGTCGAGGCCCATCTCCTCCGCTATGGCGATGTTGCGGGCGGCCACTGCCAGGGCGGTCTTGTGGTCCAGGGTCTCCAAGTAGGTGGTGCCGCAGCACCCTGACCCGGGCATGTCCACCAGCTCCACGCCCAGCCTCTCGGCCAGCTTCCGGGCCGACTTCTCGTAGCCGGGCAGCCTACTGAGCACGGTGCAGCCGACGAAGAACGCGTACTTCACCTTGTGCTCGCCTCCACCTTGCCCAGGAACCCTGTAGCCCTCATGATGGCCTCTATGCCGCCGGTGTCGGGCTCTGGGGCGGGGGGCAGGTCGTCGTCCCCACGCATCTCGTTGGCGAACTCGTCTATCTCGTAGATGTAGCCCATCTCGGCGACGCCCTCCATCAGCGCCTTGAAGCCGGGCAGCAGGTGTCCCTCGTCCAGGCTCAT
>DASWLJ010000012.1:0-13392 GCA_036396185.1 Bathyarchaeia archaeon
CTGGGGGTAGTCCACCAGCACGGTCCCGGGTTCACGGGTCTGGCTTCTCTCCGAGACCACGAGCTCGTGCTCCGCCGCCAGCCTCACCCCCACCGCGTGGACGAAGCCGCTGGTCTCGTCGAAGCGGTAGAGGGGTTCAACCGGCACGACGACGTGGACGCCTTTCCTCCCCGAGTTCTTGACGTATGGCTTAAGCCCCAGGTCCTCCAGCGTCTCTCTGAGGATGAACGCCGCCTGCGCTGCCTCCCTGAGCCCGGCCGGTGGCTCAGGGTCTAGGTCGAAGAGGGCCAGGTCGGGGATGTCCGTGAGGGGCACCCTCGACAGGGGCATGTGGAGCTCCAGGGCCACCAGATTAGCCAGCCATACCAGGGTGTCCAGGTCGCCGCAGACAACGTAGTCGGTGTCCCTCTGGACGCTCTCACTGAACTTCGTGTAGGTCCTGACCCAATCAGGGGTACCCTTGGGGGCGTCCTTCTCGTAGAAGCCCTCGCCATCGATCCCGTCCGGGTACCTGGTCCTGACCAGCGCCCGGTCAACGAGGAAGGGGAGCATCCGAGGCGCCACCCTGACGTAGTACTCTACCACCTGGGCCTTGGTCAGCCCGAGCTGGGGGTAGATCACCTTGTCCAGGTTGGTCAGGCGGGCCTTGGTGAGGCGTTCCATCGGGTTACTGTTCGATCTCCGGGTTGATAAGATTGCCCGGGAGCCCGGCCCCGCTGTGTCACCGAGGAATAAAGTATGAGCGTTACAATTTAGGTGGCGGATGCGAAGCTGCTTGACCGCGGGCAGTTAAAGTATTGATTGTCCTAGATAGATGGGACGTTATTAACATGGTTGACGCAAAAAAGATGGTTGTGGGGATTCGCATACGAGCCCCACTTGTGGCCCACGTTCAACACTAGACCTATATCAGATCAGTGGATAACAGGTATTTGCCCGAGTGGGAGCGGACGACGGCCCGAGAAGCGGACGGCCGGAGAGCCGCGGAGAACTGGAGGCGGGCTTCAGAGGGGTTCAACGGGCTTTGGCTCGATGGAAACCTTCGCCTCCAAGGCGAGAACACTCGGGCACCTTCATTTTACTGAAAACCGATAGCCCACGGGGCTCTTCCTTAGACTGGAGGGAGAATCAGCCTCATCGTGTGCAACGTTGACATTTTTCCTTGAGAAACATATAATAACGCTAAAAAGGGCTCGTTTAGCCGGGGAAGCCTCTAAATAGCTGCAAACCCGAGTTTCTGTGGTTGTCTCCTTGAGCGACACCCCGTGGGAGAACCTAAAGCTCAGCGACTACAGAGCCCTGCTGGAAGAGGCTAAGAAGCAGCTGCAGAGCTTCAACGCCCAGATCGAGGGCATCCACAGGATCAGCAACGTCATACTCATCAAGAAGAGCCAGAGCGAGTACTACAAGGTGAAGGAGGACCTGCCCCTGGAGATGAGCGTGGCCCTCATGGAGATAGCGGACGGCCTCAGGGACGGCTTGATGAAGATCGAGATGAGTCTGGCCCGGCTGGAGGCGCGCCTCGACTTGCTGGAGGAGAGCGTCTACAAGGAGCAGTACAAGTAGCCGGCCGCCGGATTCATATCATTGTTAAACCTAGCTGAACCTGGAACCGCTACTCGGGTTCGGTGGGTGAAAGGTTGGCCTTGACTGACTGGCTTGCGGAGCTGAAGTACGACCCATTAAAGACCTTAACCGCGTCCGGGAACGAGGCTGTGGCGTACTTCGCGAGGCGCGACCTCCTAGGCGAAGACCCGGGCCCGGTGGATGCGGTGTGGGGCCTGCCTGAGGCCAGTAAGATTCTACGGAGGCAGAGAGAGGACGGCTCATGGAGGCCGTCGGGCAAGGCTGACGGTTACCCGCCCGGGCACAAGGCGCTGCTGGAGACGTTCAAGGCGCTCAGGGTCCTCGTCAGGCAGTACCAGTTCACCCGGAACCACGAAGCCGTCGCGAGGGCCGCGGAGTACCTGTTCGGCTGGCAGACCCCTGACGGCGACTTCCGGGGCTTCATAGGTGACCAGTACGCCACCTACTACACGGGGGAGACCATGGCCGTGCTCATACTCTGCGGCTACGGCGACGACCCACGCATCCACAGGGGCTTCAAGTGGCTACTCTCCATGAGGCAGGGCGACGGCGGCTGGACGGTACCCATACTGACTCACAGGTTTGACCGCGCGACTTGGTATAGGGTCACCGCGGAGCCATGGGAGACCATTGAGCCCGACCGCTCGAAACCCTTCAGCCACAACTGGACGGACATGGTGCTTCGCGCCTTCGCGGTCCACCCCGGCTACAGCCGCAGGGAGGAGGCGCTCCACGCCGCGGGGCTCCTGAAGACCCGGTTCTTCAAGCCCGACGCGTACACATCGTACAGGGACCCTGACTACTGGGTCAGGTTCCTGTTCTGGTGGCCCAACCTCGTAACCAGCCTAGACAGCCTATCGAGGATGGGGTTCAGCCGGAATGACCCGGACATCAGGAGGGCTCTGAACTGGCTAGTGGAGAACCAGAGGCCCGATGGGCTCTGGAGCACCAGCTACAAGGAAGGCGACGTGGAGAAGGACACGCCTGTGGCCCGTGAACGGGAGCTGTGGCTGACCCTCGACATATGCAGGATATTGAAAAGGTTCAATGAAAAGGTGGTTAGGCTTTAAACGTCTTCTTGCCGACCTTGTAGCCGGGGCTTGAGACGTTGGCCTTGGCCTCTATGGCCTTGTGCATGCAGGCCCGTACGCAGGCGTGGCAGTAGATGCACTTGAAGGGCTCCCAGTCGATGGTCTTCTCCTCCACGTGCACCGTTATGGCGGCCGAGGGGCACGTCCTCTCGCAGTCCTGGCACTGGTCGCACTTCACCATGTTGAAGTTGAGTTCGCCCCTGGTGCCCTCAGGCAGCGGAGGTTTCTCGTAGGGGTACCTGATCGTCGCAGGCTTCCCGAGGAGGTTCTCCAGTAGATTCCCTAGGAACCGGGGCATCTAGGTCGCCTCCTTCACCTGGGTTATGCGCTCGGTGCAGCTGATGCACGGATCGATGCTGTGGACTATCGTCGGTATGTCAGCCACCTCGTGGCCTATCAGCATCCTGAGGAGGGGCGGTATGTTGGGCAGGGTCGGCGTCCTGATCCTGCACCTCTCCAGGTGGATTGTGCCGTCACCCTTGCCGTAGTAGAAGACCTCGCCCCTGGGTTGCTCCGTGCGGTATATGGCTACGCCGTCTGGGAACCTGTCGTTCTTCTCCAGTATGGGCCCCTCTGGCATCTGCTTTACGGCCTGTTTGACCAGGTCGATGCTCTGGTAGACCTCGTCGAGGCGGACCAGGGCCCTGGCGTAGCTGTCGCAGCCCTCGTGGGTGACTGGTTTGAACTCCAGCTCGCCGTAAGCCTCGTAGCCCGTGGTCCTCATGTCCTGGGGTACCCCGCTGCCTCTAACGGTGGGGCCGACCGCCCCCAGGTGGACTGCCTCCGCCTTGGGCAGGATGCCCTTGCCCATGGTCTTCTCCTTGAAGGCCGCGTCCCTGTAGAAGACGTGGCTCCAGTCGTCCACCTCCTTCTTGAGGCGGCCCATGTCGGCCAGGTACTTGTCCCTGAGCTTCTCGTCCATGTCCTTGATGACACCGCCTATGGCCGTGGTGCCCATGTGTATCCTGTGGCCGTTGGTGGCCTCCGTCAGCTCCAAAACGATCTCCCTGTCGCGCCATATCTTCATGAAGAGGCTCTCGAAGCCTATGGCGTCGGCGAAGAGGCCCAGCCACAGCAGGTGGCTCTGGAGCCTGGCCACCTCGGCCCATGCGGTGCGCAGGTACTTGGCCCTGATGGGCACCTGGGTGTCGGTCATCTTCTCGATGAGGCCAGCGTAGGTCTGTCCGTGGATGATGTTGCAGATTCCGCAGATACGCTCGCAGAGGTACAGGTTGCGCCTGTAGTCGTTGAGCTCTATGGCGCGCTCGATGCCTCTGTGGACGTACCCTATATTGGGGATCACGTCCACGATCCTCTCTTCATCCACGTGGAACAGTAGCTGTATAGGCTCGGGCAGTACCGGGTGCTGCGGCCCAAAGGGTATAACGGTTAGGTTCTGTCTGTCACTCATTCCAGTCGCACCTCCAGCATCTCCCGGCCTCGCAAGCCGCCGAGCACCTGTCCAGCAGTAGCTCGAACTCAGCGAAGCTCTGGACCCGCTCGTCGGCCTCCATCTCGGGGATGGTGGCTTGGTCTCTGGCCCTGATCTCGTCCAGGTTTGCCTGCCTGGAGACGAACTCGCTCATATCCGGCTCCGGCTCGTCTAGGCCCTCGCCCCCCAGGTACCTGTCGATGGATGAGGCCGCCCGTCTGCCGTCCCTGAGGGCGGATATGACGTTGGATGTGCCGTAGGCTATGTCGCCTCCTGCGTAGACGCCCTCGCGGCTGGTCTTCAGGTTATCGTCGATGACGATGGTTCCGTGGCGGCTAACCTCCACCTTGAAGCCCTGGGGCACCACGCTGTAGTAGCCGATGGCCGAGATGATGGTGTCCACCTCAACCTTGTGGCTGAGGCCCTCCATGGGCACCGGCCTGCGTCTACCTGACTCGTCGGGCTCGCCGGGCACCATGGGCTGGAACTCTATGGTAAGCGGCTTCCCCGGGTGTATGATGATCTGGCTGCTGAGGAAGTCGAAGTTGATGTCCTCCTCGATGGCCCCACTCAGCTCGTGGACACTGGCGGGCATCTCCTCCTCCTGGCGCCTGTAGTAGACGGTGACCTCCTCGGCTCCGAGCCGCCTGGCTGTCCGAGCCGCGTCCATGGCGCTGTTGCCTCCGCCTATGACGGCGACGCGTCTGCCCAGGTCCGGTGTCTCGTTTCTGATGTTGACGGCGGTGAGCAGGTCGATGAAGGTGATGACTCCCTCGCTGTCCTCGCCTTTGCACCTGAGGTCGTTGCACTTGTCGGCGCCCGTTGCGACGAAGGCAGCGTCGTAGCCCTCCTCCATGAGCTTGTCCAGGTCGGTGACCTCCGTGTTGAGCTTGGTCTCAGCGCCTGCCTCAGTCAGCCTGGCGTTGAGCTCCTCGGCCATCAGGTCCTTGGGGAGCCTGTACTTGGGTATGCCCCACGCCATGGCCCCTCCCAGGGTTCCGCTCTTCTCGTAGAGGGTGACGCTGTGGCCCAGCATGCCCAGGTAGTAGGCCGCCGAGACGCCTGCGGGGCCTCCGCCTATGACAGCCACCCGTTTACCCGTCGCGGGCTTCCGCTGAACGCTCCTGACGAGGCCGCCGTTCAGCTCCCTGAAGCCGTCCGCGGCCACCCTCTTCAGGAGCCTGATCTGGATGGGCTTGGCCTCGAAGACCTGCCTGCATCCCTCCTGGCACGGGGCGAAGCAGACGCGTCCGAGGATGGCCGGTATGGGTGCCCTGTCGATGATAGTATTGTACGCCGCCTCGTACTCGCCGGCGTCCACCTCCCGTATGTACCGGGGGACGTTCACCATGGCGGGGCACTCCTCCCTGCACGGGCCCAGCTTCCTCATGATCGGGGGCCTGGGTCCCTCGGCGGGCTTCAGAAGCGTCGACGGGCTCGTGGCGATCTTGAGCATCTTCCCGCCCAGGTCCAGGGCCAGCTCCTTGAACTCGGCCTGGAACATGTCGCGGGCCTCGTTCTCGGCTATGAAGGCCACCGGGTACTCGGGGGTGATGCTCTGGATGGGCTCACCCTTGGGTACGTGCATGTACACGTTCTCCACGTGGCCCTCCACCTCGAAGTGGTGGATGACCTCGAAAGCGCCGCCCAGGTCTCTGAGGGTGGTGGTGAGGAAACGCGCATCCATCTGCCTGAGTTCCCTTACCTTCTGCAGGAGGCCGTCCATGGGCACCATGTGCTCGTACGTCGTCCCAGTCTCAGTGGCCTGCATCACGCTTCCTCCTTGGGCGCCTTGCCGGCCAGCTTGTCCAGGGCCAGTACAACGGCGTCTATTATCTGCTCGGGGCGCACGGCGCACCCCGGTATATAAACATCCACAGGCACAACCTTGTCCACGCCGCCCAGCACATTGGGGCAGTTGTGGAACACCCCACCCGTGCAAGCGCAGGTGCCCACGGCTATCACCAGCTTAGGCTCGGGCATCTGCTCGTACAGGTTCCTGAGAACCCTCTGGTTGCGCCTGTTAGCTGGGCCCGTGACTAGCAGCACGTCGGCCTGCTTGGGGTCGCCTATATTGACGATGCCGAAGCGTTCGATGTCGAACTTCGGGGTTAAAGCCGCCAGCACCTCGATGTCGCAGCCGTTGCAGCTGCCGCAGTCGAAGTGGAGCACCCAGAGGCTCTTGAGCCGGGCCTTCTGTACCAGCGACATTAGATCACTCCTCCGGCGGCCAGGGCCGCGATGTTAAGCACTATCAGTGTGAATCCCAGGGCCCAGGTTGTCTTGAGCATCCGCTGCCACGTGAGCCTGGGGTAGCTGTTGTCCGCCACCAGGGCCACGAGGAACATGGCGAGGCCGACTGCAGCCCCTATCACCGGGTTCGGCGCCCAGAATAAGCTAAGCACCATGAGGGTCGTGGCCACCTTGGTCCAGTGGCCCACCTCGACCAGCGCCATGGTGTAGCCGCTCAGCTCCGTGTAGACGCCCCTGACCAGCTCTTGGTGGGCGTGGCCGCTGCCGCTCACATCGAAGGGGCTCTTCTTCATCTCCACGACCAGCACCAGCTGCAGCGCCACTAGGGCCGCGGGCAGCACCAGAAGAAGGGGCTTCCCGTAGTCTAGGACTCCCTGCACCGTGAAGCTGCCAGTGACCATGAACACGGCCACGTAGGCCAGTAGCATGACGGGTTCGTAGCTCAGCATGCTGAGGAACTCGCGGCGTGCCCCCAGGTAGCTGTACGGGCTCTTCGCGTTCAAGGCCGCCACGGTGAGGCAGATGTCCGCTAAGGCGGTCACGAAGAGCACCAGCAGCAGGTCCTGCCTGAAGGTGACCATGCCTGCGGCCACCAGGGCGAAGCCCAGGTAACCGAAGGCCAGCACGGGCTGCAGCGGGCTCGCTATCATGGGCTTCTTGGCCCAGAGCTTGATTACGTCGTAGAAGGGCTGGAGCAGAGGCGGGCCCACGCGCTCCTGCATGCGGGCCGTCAGCTTCCTGTCGATCCCTGAGAGGACTCCCCCCACGAGGGGAGTGGCCAGGGCTAAGGCGAGGCTGATTATCGTTGAGGCCGCGTCCATTAGATTATCACCACCAGAAACAGAAGCCCCATTATAAGTATACCCGCCCCCACGGCCAGCCTGTCGATGCGGCCCTCATCGATCTGGGAAGCCAAGTAGACGCCTGAGACCTCGGCGGCCACCTCAGAGTCGGCCGTGGTCCTGAACGTGACGGGCTTGTCCGCCACGTTCTCTCCTCCCAGGTAGGGCGGCGACAGGGAGCCTCCCTTGCTCTTGGCCACAGATGCGCCCACCAGCATTACTGCTAGGACAGCGGCCCAGAGGGGCCACACCGGGAAGGCTGTGAATCCCAGGTCTATGCTGTAGCCGGGCGTGGTCATCGCCTGTGGGTAGGCGGCCAAGAGTATGGGGTTGACTACGTCGTCCACCACAAGGGCGGCCCCGATGCTTACAAGTATGTTAAGGCCCAGCAGCGTGTACAGAGCCAGCTTATAGGGCGCCTCAAGGCTCTCCTCCTTCCTCTTCTCTAGGCTGTTGGGCAGAACCGTGAGGAACCCCAGCCACTTGGCGTAGTAGAAGGTGGTGGCGGCGCTCCCCAAGGCCACCAGGACCACCATGGGCAGCCCGATGAGCAGGGGCGTCGAGGCCACCGCGTCCACGGCCACCCACTTGCCGATGAGCATCCCGAAGGGGGGCAGGAACATGCTGACCATACCTATGATCATGACCATGCTGGTCAGAGGCATCCTGCCGAGCAGCCCCTCCCAGTCCTCGATGTCCCTGCTGCCTATCTTGTTCTCCACCACGCCGGCCCCTATGAATAGGAGGCCCTTGGCGACGCTGTGGAAGAACAGCAGCGTCAACGCGGCACTGTAGCTGAGCCCAGTGTTCAAGCCGATGCAGAGGATTATGAGTCCCAGGTTGCTTATTGTGCTGAAGGCCAGCACCCGCTTGGAGACGCTCTGCCTGATGGCCAGGAAGCTGGTCACCACGAAGGTGACCGCGCCGCCCAGGGCTATCACGTAGGTTAGCGAGGTCCCCTGTACCGCGGGGGCTATCCTCAGCAGCATGTAGACGCCCGCGTTCACCATGGTGCTGCTGTGGAGCAGCGCCGAGACGGGCGTGGGCGCCACCATGGCTCCAAGGAGCCAGCTGTGGAACGGGAACTGGGCCGACTTCGTGAACGCGGCCATCGCCATCAAGGCGAAGCCTGTGAGCAGCAGCTGGCTCTGGGGCGCAGCCAACAGCTCAGTGAGGGCGATGCTGTGGACGGCGCCGTAGCCCACGAACATGGCGGCCACGAAGCCGACGCCGCCCACCAAGCCCATCCAGAGGGCCGTGACGGCGTTCCTCTCCGCCTCCTCCGTGCCGTCGTGCCTGATGAGCTCGTAGCAGCACAGGGTGGTGACCTCCCAGAAGAAGTAGAGCCAGTAGAGGCTGTTGCTGTAGACGAGGCCGTTCATGGCCCCCAGCAGCAGCGCCATGTAGAAGAAGAACCTGCCCTGCCTGCTCCCTTCTAGGTGCAGGTGGTGCTCGTGCTCATCCATGTAGCTCAGGGCGTAGATGAGGACAACACTACCGACAATGTTGATTATGAGAGTGAGCAGCGTGGACAGGCCGTCCACGACCATGATGCTCTCAACGTGAGCCCCCTTAACCACGAACTCGAAGTAGGCCACGGGCAGGAGCTGCAGCAGCGTCAAGCCCAGCACCTGGGGGCTCCGAGTCCTGTAGCCCACGTAGAGGAAGTAGGCCAGCAGGGCGAAGTCCAGCGCCAGAACCGCGGTCTCGTAGACGGGGGCCGGCGAGAACTCTACTCCACCCCCCAAATAGAGGAGGATGGATGAAACTATCAAAACTATTGAAGTTAATGAAATGATGCAGGTACGTATCCGCTTATCGTTCAGCGCCAGCGACGCCAGGGCCGCAGCGGCGGGCAGCCCCACGTTCACCGCGACGAGGATCTGAGGGTTCAACCGTTTATCCCCGGGGATTCATTAGTGGCGTCGACTACCACCGGTTTTACCTAGCCTCGACGGCTACCTGGGCAGCCTGTACGTCCCAGACGTCGTTATCCTTGTAGTTCACCAGGTCGGTGATCTTGCAGTGCAGTATCTTCCTTTTCAGGCCCAGGTGGTCGAAGACGTGAAGAGTACCCGTGTCTTGTCCTCCCTCCGGTAGGAACATGGCGTAGCCCCTGGGCGGCGTCCCGCTTATGGCGAAGAACACTGCGCCCACGCTGCTTCCAGCGCAGGGGCTCTTGTGGATGAACATGTTGCGTAGGGTCTTGTCCGCCTGGGTCTCGAGGATTATGTCCTGAACCTGCTTGATCGTTACTTCCTGCATCTACACTCTACTTCCTCACATCGTTCTTGAGAGAGACGTCTCTGGCCGCCAGGACCTGATCCACGGACGGGATTCCGGTTTTGCCGCGCAGCTGGTCCAGGACGGACTCCTTCTGGGCCTTCTTGAGCATCCTCCTCTGCTCGCACTCCTTGGCGACGAGCCTCTGCAGCAGTGCGCTGTCGCGCTCAGCGATGTTCATCGCCAGGCGCACACCGGCGTCGCAGTCGTTGCAGACGGTGTCCACCAGGTGGAAGATGTTGCTCTTGTAAGTGATGAGGCTGTCGTAGAGCTTCTTGAACTCCACGTCCATCTCCTGTGTGCTCATGCCGGGCCCGAAGAAGACGAGCTCCTCTTTCTCTTTGACTACCATTTCTTGTCCTCCTCCTTCACTCGGCATGTAGTATCCAAGGGTTCAATATAAAACGGGTTTACAGATGGGGCATCGAAAATGTTAAAAAATGCCACTGTATATGATGGGGGATGGTAAATGTTCTGGTTCTGGGGTAGGGAAAATGTTAACCTTTACTGGCTCAGAAAACGAGCAGAAGTGGTATTTATTTGGGGGAAAAGTATAAATTAATGCTATCAGGGGTTGCATGAGATGTCGGATCTGCTAGATGACGTGGATAACCTGAAGCTGCTGGAGGAGCTGGTGTCCGGGAACGCCGTGAGCGTCAACATCAGCGAGCTCTCCAGGATTCTGGGCAAGCACAGGAACACCATCAAGAACAAGGTGGAGGCCATCTTCGAGCACAACATCCTGGACCAGCCCATATACCCCTTCCACGGACTCTACAGGGTCTACCCCGTTCTAGCGATCGTCAAGCTGGACATCCCGGACTGCAAGGACTGCACGGAGGGCATCATCAAGTGGATCACCGAGGACCCCCAGATCTTCGCCGCCTTCAGGGCCCGGCAGGGCGAGTACGACACCCTGCTCTTCACTTACCACGAGAACATCACCAACTACCAGCTCTGGATGAGCAGCATCCCAAGCATCCTGGAGATCAACTACGGGGTTGACGAGGAGTACTCCAACTTCAGGTCCAGCACGGCCTACTTCAGCAACCAGCTCATGGTCAAGTACAACCCCAGCACCGGCATCAACCTCATCGAGCAGGACTACAAGCGGAACGGGGGCCTCAAGCTCAGGGGCTACGAGCTTGACGAGCTGGACCTGGACATCATCAGGTGCCTGGTGAACGGGAAGGGCGTCAAGACCAACCACACGCTCCTCTGCGAGAAGACGGGGCTCCACAGGAAGACGGTGGAGAAGCGCATAGACGCCCTGGTGGAGGACAGGCTGCTGGCGCCCCCGGTGTGCAGGTTCCCCAACTTCTTCGTGCCCCCCAACTACCTGCTGACCTACACGCTGGTCCAGTTCAGGAAGCTGGACGAGAGGATACTGAACGAGATCATAATCGACCCCAACATACCCATAGCCATCCAGACCATCCACGAGAAGTACAACATGCTCATCTTCGGCAACCACAGCAGCCTGGACGACCACCTCAGGTGGGAGGAGAACTACCGCACACTGTTCCCGGACAGCTTCGGCAGCGCCGAGATAACGTACCTGAGCCCCGAGATGACCATCAACTTCAACCAGCAGATAGTGAGCCTCAGCTACATCAGGAGCAGGCTTGGGGAGCCCACAAAGATGGACCTTGGAAGAACCATCAGGCAGCTGGAGAGGGCCAGGGCGAGGGTTCTCTACAACCTGCCCAAGGGCAGGTAGCCCCAAGTCACCCTTTATCTCTCACGTTTCCCCAATCCAAACCATGAGCAGTTCACCTCGGATCATCATGGTGGTGGCCGCCGTCATTGTGGTCGCCGTGGCGGCCTTCACCCTCATGAACAGGCCCGCAGAGGAGCCGGCCGACACGTCGCCGCCTGCCGCGGACGCGGGCCCCGATGTCTCCGTCCTCGTTGGGGAGAGCTTCGTCCTTGACGGGTCCAGGTCAGTGGATGACAGGGCCGTATCCGGGTTCGAGTGGCGCCTCGGCGACGGCTCGACGAAGACAGGCTCGACGGCGACGCACAGCTACGGGGAGACCGGCGTGTACACGGTTACCCTCACGGCGGTGGACGCGGCGGGCAACTCGGGGCAGGACACTTTGAGGGTTACGGTTACGGCGCCGGAGCCCGAGCCTGAACCTGAGCCAGAGCCTGAACCAGAACCGGAGCCGGAACCTGAACCTGAGCCGGAACCAGAGCCTGAGCCCGGGTTCCCCGCCCCCACGGTGGACGGGACGGTTTCCACAGGCGAGTACCTGCACAGCGTCGTGAACCCCTCCACGGGCATAAGGCTGAGCTGGAGCAACAACGCCACCCACCTCTACGTGGCCCTGGAGTCAGTCGGCAGGGGCTGGGTCGCAGCCGGATTCGACCCCGACCAGTCCATGAGGGGGGCCAACTTCATCATCGGCTACGTCTCCCAGGGGGACGCCTTCATCAGCGACGAGTACGGGACCAGCACATTCACGCACAGTCCGGACGCCTCTGTGAGCGGAACCAACGACGTC
This sequence comes from Bathyarchaeia archaeon, assembly GCA_036396185.1. Lineage (GTDB taxonomy): Archaea > Thermoproteota > Bathyarchaeia > TCS64 > TCS64 > RBG-16-57-9. The sequence goes on from DASWLJ010000012.1 coordinate 11,996, forward strand.
CTCGCCTACGCCGGCACCGAGCCATCGGGCACGGTCATAGAGTTCCTGATACCCATGGACAGCGGAGACGCCAAGGACAAGCCCCTCTCACCCGGCGGCACGTACATGGTGCTGGTGTCCTACAACAGCACCTCGGACAACATAACGGTAATGCACACAGCCTTCAGCTCCGTCACCGTCAAGCTGGACTAGACGTAGAGCATGACGTAGATGAGGACGCCCAGCGCGGCCTCCAGGGCCCAGGCCGCGGCCAGGGCCCTCATCCACCTCTTGTACCTGAGGCAGGTGGGCCCGGGCTTCCTGAACCCCCAGACGGCCACGAGGTACACGGCGGCCGCCTGCACGGCGACCCCCGCGGCGGCGTGCAGCGCGGTCAAGCCCGTGAGCTGCGTCAGCTGCTGGCCCCCCAGGAGGCCAAGGGCCACGGGGACCATGATGAGGAAGATGGACACGGTGTTCAGGGCGACACATGCAGCCATCACGTACCCGTGCTGGACAAGCTGCCTACGCTTCACGATGACGGCGCCGCCCCCCAGTGCGGCGAGGATTACTAGCTGGAGTACCAGGTTCACATCGCTCCACAGGGGCGCGTAGGTTCCCAGAAGCCCGGACATGCAGTGGATTTGTTGACGGGGGTTAATAATCATTCACAACCCGTTTATGGGACCGGCGCCCCGCATACTGTGTGCTCGACGGGGTCGACCTGGTGATCTACGACCTAGACGGGGTCCTCATAGACGCGACCCAGGCGATAATCAACAGCTTCACGCTCACCTTCCAAGAGGTGGGGGCGACCCTCAACCCGGAGGACGTTGTGAGCCGCATCGGGTACAGCCTCGTGGACATCCTTGAGGAGCTGCTGCCCGAGCACCGCGACAGGGCGTGGGAGCTGCGGGACAGGTACATCCACCACTTCCAGGGGCAGGACATCAGGCACACCCGGCTGCTGCCCGGCGTGGCCGAGACCCTCGGCGCCCTGAGGGCAATGGGGTATAGGCAGAGCCTGGCTACCAACAAGACCACCAGCGAGGCGGACCGCATCCTGACCCAGCTGGGCGTCAGGGGCCACCTGGACCTCCTGGTGGGGTTCATGGATGTACCTAATCCCAAGCCGGCCCCCGACATGATCAACCTGACCCTGGAGAGGATGGGGGTCCCCGCCGAGAGGGCCATCTTCGTGGACGACACCACGGTGGGTCTCACGGCTGGCATCAGGGCCGGCGTCAGGACCATAGGAATAACGACGGGCACCCACACGCGAGATCAGCTGTCCACGGTGGGCCCCGACACCATCATCGACAGCATCGCCCAGCTCACCCAGATACTGGGCCGCTGAAGAGGAACGTTTATTCGATTAAAAAATGGGTTTGAAGGGGAGCTACTTCTCCAGCCCGCTC
>DASWLJ010000013.1:0-4168 GCA_036396185.1 Bathyarchaeia archaeon
ATCCCGGAGCTGTCCGTGGCTGACGTCCAGAAAAGCCTGCGGTTCTACGTGGATACCCTCGGGTTCGCAGTCGATTACTGCAGGCCCGAGGACGGGTTCTACTTCCTGTCCCGTGAGGGCTCTCAGATGATGATCGAGGGGTTCAACGACCACTGGCGGACGGGGGAGCTTGAGTATCCTTTCGGTAGGGGCGTCAACCTGCAGATCGAGGTGAGCGACGCGTCCGTTCTCTTGGAGAGGATCCGCGAGGCTGGCGTCCCCCTGTTCCGGCCTCTGAAGGAGAGCTGGTACAGGTGTGGGGACGCTGAGTTTGGCCAGTTGGAGTTCCTGGTGCAGGACCCTGATGGGTATCTGCTGAGGTTCGCTGAGGACCTTGGGGAGAGAAGGCTGTAGGTTTGGCGCAGGGAGTGGGATTCGAACCCACGCTCCCGGTAGGGAACCAGTTTTCAAGACTGGCGCCGTAGTCCGCTTGGCTACCCCTGCACTGGAGCATGAAGAAGAAGCCTACGACTAAAAACCTTATCGCCCCAGGTACTCCTCCATTGAGGCCTGGTTCACTAGGCTCGTGACCACCACGCTGACACGTGGCTCGTCCTCTCGCACGTAGAGTTTGGCTGCACTCTTCACCACCACATATCTGTCATCCGGGTAGGCGACTCCGTTGAGGCCGTCCAGCACGGCCTTCTCAAGGTTGTCCAGGTCCGGCGTCGTCTCCACGTAGTTCTCCTTGCGCCTGCTCTTTGGCCGCCTCATGTAGAATCCGATGGTCAGCGCGATGGGGCCTGTGAATGGCTCTGTGAAGTGCTTCTCGGCCTCCCCCTTGACCCGCTTCTCCCACTCGGCCACCTTCTTTGGGGTGAAGCTCCAGGTTCGCCCCCCCTTCCTCACGGTTCTGGCCCTCGCCTTGGGGACGGGGTCGCCTAGTACCTCGAAGCTGACGCGCTGCATACCAGTAGGATACACGGGGTACGCTAATGAGGATTACTTTACATCAGCAGCAGGACCAGAAGGACAGACATGATGCCCGTTAGGTATATGCCGTCGAAGGTCCCCGCCCCGCCTATACTGGCCATGGGCGCCCCAACCCCGGGCAGCTTACCCAGGTTCATGAGGTCCGCGCCAATCAGCGCCCCCATGGTGCCCCCCACGTAGGCTATCTGGACGGGGCAGCTCAAGGGGCTGACGAGGTCGATGAGGAGGGTCACAAGGGCCGTTGTAATCGGCGGGCCCAGCATGGGGGTGGCTATGCCTAGGCCCCTCACTACGCGGCTGCTGCGGTGGGTGGTTAAGGCCACAACGGCCATGACGGCGAGCAGCTTCATGTAGCTGGCGGTCACGTCCCCCGAGCAGGCGGGTATGCTGAACACCACGAGGTACCCTGATATAAGCATGGGCACTATGGCTCCCCCCACGTTCAGCGTGATCACGGTCTTCCTTACACCCATCTCCACCTGGGGCACCCTCCAGGTCACCCAGAAGAACCTCACCTCCCGGTACGTGTAGATGGGCACCTCGGCCTCCACAGTCGTAACAGGGACATTGATGTAGCTCCCCACGAGGCTGAGGAACAGGACGCCCCCGAAGGTCCACGGCGGCAGCCCCAGCTCGCCCACAAGCAGCTCCCTGTATAAGACAGTGATCACAGGCCACACGATGAGGAGTAGGAAGAACAGTAGCCCGTAGTACAATCCGCTCAGGGGCCTATACACGTACCGCCGGGACTCAGACACATCCTACACCGCTGGGGTTACACGGGAGGCAAACGAAATAAGTGTTCCGCGTTACGGGCCGATACCTGGGCCACCTCCTCGGTCTCCACGCCCTTAAGCTCGGCCACCGCCCTCACCGTGAGCCGGACATCGGACGGCTCGCTGTCCCTGGCCTCATGCCTCAGGTACACGGGGCTATCCGTCTCCACAAGCATCCTCTCCAGTGGGGTCTCCGAGACCACCGCCATGTGCCCCCTACTGTAAATAGCCGCAGGCGTAGCCGACACATAGTAGCCCGCGTCTAACACCTCGCGCAGGACGTGGAGGGGGCCGTCGAACCAGTGGAACACGGCGCCCGGTACGTCACGCCCCCTCAGCAGCTTCAACGCGTCCCCGTAGGCGGACCTACTGTGAACCGAGACTGGTAGGCTGTGCGCCTCGGCTACATCCAGAAGCCCGCTGTACAGGGCCCGCATCCGCTCCCTGACGTCGCTTGGTTTAGCGAAGCCGTACGCGTAGTCCAGCCCGATCTCGCCTATGACTACAGCCTCTGACGCGTGAGAGTCAGCGAAGGCGACGGCCTCACCCACATCAACCTTAAGAGCGTCGGCAGGATGGACACCGATCCCGGGGAAAACGTAGCCCGGGTGACGTATAGCAGCATCAAGGGCCCCCGAGCTGGTCTCTAGGTTACCCCCAACGGCGACGACCCCGCCTACGCCCGCATCCCTGGCCCTGGCTATGGCTCCGTCTGCGTCCCTCAGGCCATCGAGGTGGACGTGGGAGTCTATGAGCCTCAAAGAACCACCTGGGCCTAGCTTATCTTCTCGACCCTGATGTCGAACTCGGCGGCGTTACGCGTCCTCGTTCGGTAGTAGATCCTGTAGGTCTCCCCCACCTCGATGTCGTAGACGCCGTTCAGCTTCAGCTTGCCGTTCCCGTAGCTGTAAATAACCGTTCTGTCTCCATCATGGAACACCTGGAATACCTTCGCCTCCCACACCTGCTCTGGCGGGTTCAGGTAGCTGTAGGATGCGGCCACGAAGACCACCGCCACCAGGCCGACCGATGCCAGGAGCGCGACCCGTTCCCTGCTGCCCATGCCGCTGAAGCTCATACAACGTATCAACCCGGCACCAGCTAAATAAAGGAAACGCTCGTGCGGCTACACGAACCTGATGACCAGGAACGCGGCCGCGCAGACGGCTGCCTCGAAGCCCACCAGGATGAGGGACACCTGCCACTCCTTATAGTCGCCCAGGCTCATGGCCAGGTGGGTCAACCCCCTGATGTGCCTCGTCTTGGGCTTCACCGTGCCGTCGGGCTGAAGCACCCCGTAGCTCTCGGCCTCGAACCTCGACGCAGCCTTCAGTAGAGCCTCCAGTATGTACGGGGTGAAGCAGAGGATGGCGAACTTCTCCATGTTGCCGATGACCGTGACGCAGGCGGCCACCGCCCCGATGGTGTAATTCAGGTCGCCCGGGAACACCTTCGCCGGGTACCAGTTGTACCTGAGGAAAGCTATGAGGCTAGCCGCGAAGCAGAACGCCAGTATCGCCGCGTTGTAGTGCCCCGTGAGGTAAGCGTACGCGCCCAGGCTCAGGTGGAGCACGGCGCCCATCCCGGCCTCAAGGCCGTTGAACCCCGCGAGGAAGTTAGTGGCGTTGCTGCAGCAGAGCACCGCGAGAGGGACCAGCGCCAGGGGGTAGAGTATCCCCAGCTCCACCCTCCCGATGAGTGGTAGGGTGATGTGGCTCACGCCGGCGTTCACGGCCATGAGGGGCACAGCCGCGGGCAGAGGGATGAAGAAGTACAGCCACCTTGGTATACCAACCTTCTTGTACTGCTCGAAGCCGTCTGCGCCCTCCCTCTTCTTCATCAGGGCAGTCAAGGTGTCGAAGATGCCGATGAGGGTGATAATAAGGATGGTGCACAGGCTGGCGAGGATGTACACCATTCCACCAGCCCTCGGGGGAGCCAAAACGGTCAGGCCCACGAAGAAGAACACTCCCATCAGGAAGCCGCTCACCACGCCTGGGCCTCCCATGTCGGCTACAACCGGCTTGCCCTCCTTCATTACGTCCCGTCCTACTATGCCGGCCAAGTGCATGTACCTGATGAAGTAGGGGATCATCACGTAGCTGATGGCGAAGCTGAAGAACGCGCCCCCTATGATGCCAGCCGTAGCCGTGTCCAAGCTTAATCCGTATAGGTTAACGCCGTCCCATTAATCACACTTGCCCCGCATCCTTTATGTCGCCCCGCGCACGCACATGAACCGTGAAGCCCCTCATAGTGGACGCCCTGGCCTCAGGCAAAGGAGAGCGCATAGCGACGCGGGACGTCATAGGGGCCGGGCCCAGAGCCGTGGCAGGCGTCCTGGAGGCCCACGGACACAGACCCCGCATACTGCAGGTCGAGGCCCTCCTGCGCGAGGGCCGTATCCCGGACGGCTACGA
>DASWLJ010000014.1:0-3895 GCA_036396185.1 Bathyarchaeia archaeon
AGAGCGAGAGACGCGAAACTCGGTAACGTGGATTTCAGCCAGGCGACTCTACCCAACATCGATGTGGCTGGAGGCTTCGACCTCGTCACATGCCTGTCCACACTGCACTACGTGGAGCGGGTGGAGGAAGCTATACATAGCCTGTACATGATCGTCAAAGAAGGCGGGTGCCTTATCTTCAACTATCCTAACATCTACACCCACTGGATGTACCGAAGAGACGTTAAGCTGGACGATGAGGAGATGAGTAGAAGGTTCGCGCTCGTCCTGAACAGAAGGAACATGTTGACGCAGAAGACCATACAGAAAATAACAGGGGCCAAACCGAAAAAGATTCACTCGGCGATCAGAAGTAACATCTACATAGCCCTTCACAAACCCAAGTTAAAAAGGAAATGAAGCGTTTTCATGAAGATTTACGGCTAGGCGAAAAAGCATTGTATAATGAAAACCGGGAGCATATTGAAACCTTATACTTGACCAAGTTAGGTTCCTTAGTTTTTACAGATGACCACTACGACATGGCTGAGGAACAGCGCGTGCTAGGCCTGTTAAAGAGGCATGTAAAAACCGTGAAAAATTAACTTACATTCATCAAAAGGTTATTACCGTGGAAGCCAACTTTTACTGTTCCTTATCCATGAGAGGGCAGTGTGCAACTGGAAGCTATCTCCCTCGACCTTTTAGTGGACACGTGTTTGCGCCGTTACTGAAAGAAAAGGCAGTTTAGCTAAATAATTATTAAAATATGTAATAATGTATCAATATTACGAATTATATGAAGAAAAATAATATTAACCCAGAGGCCCATAACACGCACGTGAAGGTTTAAATAGAATGAGCCTTCACTGATGCCCCGTTAGGAGACACAAACGTGACACTAACGATTGACACATCTAACGAAGGACTTGCAATGGTACTGAAGGACTACCAAGAGGTAGCTCTCCAGTACCTCTGGCGTCTGGACGGTGAGGGCGCGAGCAGCCGTGACGTCTGGATGCAGGTGAACGAGGATCTCAAGGGACAGAGGACAATAAGCCGAGCGTCAATCATCAACTTCCTGAACTCCATGGTAGATGAGGGTGTGCTTAACTACACGGAGACCACAGGGAAGGGAGGCCACAGGCGTATCTATTCAGCTAAGTACAACGAGGCTGAGTTCAAGGAGTACATCGCAAGAGTCGTTGTCCGCAATCTTTTGAGAGACTTCCCCGAGGAGACCCGTAAGGCTCTCCAGCAAGTCAAGTAAACACCCACAACTTTTTTTATTTTAATGAGGGGTTAGAGGATACCCTCTACCTTCTCAGCACCATGCCAGCCCTGGCGCCAGTGTGCTCGCCGTCTCTTAGCGTGACCACGCCGTTCACCACAACGTGGGTGATCCCGTCTGGGTAGCGCATGGTGGCCTCGGCGGGCGCGAAGTCGGCTCTGTCGATGACCGTGTCCGGGTCGAACACGGTAATGTCGGCGCATGCGCCGGGGGCGATTAGGCCCCTGTCTCTTAGGCCCAGTATCTGGGCGGGTAGGCTGGTCATCTTGCGCACGGCCTCGCTCAGGTGCAGCACGCCTCTCTCGCGGGTGTACAGGCCGAGGACGCGGGGGAAGGTGCCGTAGAACCTGGGGTGTGGGGCGGGCATGTCCCTCCTGAGGACGCCGCTGGGGCTGTGGACGCGGCCGTCGGTGCCCACGGCCACCCATGGCTGCCTCATGATGAGCTCCACGTTCTCCTCCTTCTGGTTGAAGTTCACTATGCTGAAGCCGCCCTTCACCCTGCCCGAGAGGATGGCCTCCAGGTGGTCTCTGAGTAGCTTTACGCCCGCGTCGAGGGGGTCCACACGCCACTTCTTGGCCACCTGTGCGACGTTCAACCCAACCATCTTGGGGTCCAGCGGGTAGCTGCTGATGAGGGCGTTCTCGGGTCCCCCGCGGTCCTCCATGGATACGGCGAGGCCCGCCTTGATCCTCTCCGTGGCCTCGGGGTCGCTGAGCCGCTTCACAAGCTCCTCGTTGCCGCCCTCGTTGGCCCAGGGGGGTATCCACGCCTGTAGCCCTGTGCCGCTGGCGCTGTACGGGTACTGGTCTGCGGTGACCTGGACGCCCTCGGCTCGCGCCTTCTCCACCATCTCCACGAGCCTCGGAGCCAGGCCCCAGAAGCGCTTGGACAGGACCTTGAAGTGGCTTATGTTCACGGGTATGCCGGCCTCTCTGCCGATCCTGATGATCTCCTCCACCGCTCCCAGTGGGTCGCCTCTGTCGCCCTCGTCCCTGATGTGGCTTGTGTAGAAGCCTCCATGCTTGGCGGCCACCTTGGACAGCCCTATAACCTCCTCGGTGGTGGCGTAGCTCTGGGGGTCGTAGCGGAGCCCCGTGGTGATGCCCCTACACCCCGCCTTCATGGCCTGGGCCACCTCCTTCTTCATGGCCGTGAGTTCCGCCCGGGTGGGGGCCCTCATGTCCATGCCCATGACATACTCGCGGACGGTGCCGAACCCCACCAGGGGCGCCACGTTGATGGATAGTCCGCCCGCCTCCAGGCGGGCCAGGTACTCTTTCATGGTGGTCCAGTCCACGTTTACACCCGCCTCCTTGAGGAAGGGCGCCTCACGCAGCATGTCCTCCCTCATCTTCTCGCTGAGGGGCGCTGCCCCCGAGCCGCAGCTGGCGAACACGGTGGTGCTTACGCCCATGTGGACCTTGCTGTCGGCCTCCCTGTTGGCGAGGATGGTGAGGTCGCTGTGGTCGTGGAGGTCTATGAACCCGGGGCACACGGCCTGGCCCCCCACGTCGATGACCTCCTTCGCCGAGCCCCCGAGGGAGCCGATCCTGGCGATCTTTCCATCCTTGACGCCCACGTCCGCCTTGAACCACGGGTTACCTGCCCCCGTGAAGACCCTGCCGTCCCTGAGCAGTAAGTCGAACATACTCAACCCTGAGATATACTTGACCAATGTTTAAATGAGGTATTCGGTGAGCCGCTCATGGAACCGGACCCGCTCACAGGTTTTAAGTTCACACGGCCTCCCCTATACAGCGATCATTTTGACCAAGCTTACGTCAGCCAAGAAGACCGCCTTCAAGTGGGTCGAGGACAACGAGGAGCGGCTCAGCGACCTCCACCAGCGCATCTGGAACCTCGCCGAGACCAGCTTCAGGGAGTACAAGTCGGTGAAGGCCCTGGCCGAGTTCCACAGGGAGGAGGGCTTCAAGGTGGAGATGGGGGTAGCCGGGATGCCCACAGCCTACATCGCCACATGGGGCGAGGGCAGGCCTGTGCTCAGCACCTACACGGAGTACGACGCGGTGCCCGACTGCTGGCAGGACCCAGTCCCTTACAGGTCGGCGGCCAACCCTTACAGGGCCGGGCACACGGACCCCCACAGCGCCCTGGGCGTCGGAGCCCTCGCGGGGGCGGTCGCGACCAAGGCGGCCATGGAGAAGCACGGGTTAGAAGGCACCGTGAAGGTGTTCGGCACCCCCGCCGAAAAGGTGTGCGCCAAGAGCTGGTTCGCGGCCAAGGGCCTCTTCGACGGCCTGGACGCCATGGTGGGCTGGCACCCGAGGGGCCAGACAACAGTGATGTACGAGACCCAGTGGGGCAGCTACTGGAACATGGCCCTAGTGTTCGAGTGCGACGAGCCCGAGAACTGGATGGCGTACGCCGAGGACCTGCCCAGGAACGCCCGCGCCCCCGGAGCACTGGATGCGGTCTGCCTCATGTACACGAGCACAAAGTACCTGAAGGAGGCCATGCTCCCAAGCACCGGCCTCTGGACCCTTAACGAGGCCGTGATGGCCGCGGGGCAGGCCACGGCCGACAACCTGCCCCCCAGGGTCGGCATAATCCAGTACGCGTTCAGGAGCCCCAGCCTGGTGCAGCAGGAGCAGATAGCCAAGG
>DASWLJ010000015.1:0-8586 GCA_036396185.1 Bathyarchaeia archaeon
TGAGGCCCGAACCTTACTCCACTCCTGTGGCTCGTGGTCCTGTCCAGGGGAGCCGCGAAGAGAACTATGTCGGCTCCCGCGGTGTCCGTCCCCTTGTCGAGGAAGGGCTGGAGGGTGGGCTTCAGCTGCATGCCTACTCTACTACTACCTGGTCCACGCTGTGTATCACTGCGCCCTGCTTGGCCATGTGATCCTTCAGCTCGTCGTAGTCCACGTTGCTGCCGAAGATTATGACCTTCAGGCTCTCCGTCTTCTCGTCCATCTCGACCAGCGAGATGTCTACCTTGGTCACCCCGCGGAGCTCGCCGATGTACATGGCGAACTCGGGTAAGGCGGGTTGATGAGGTTTAAGAACATCCAGAACGACGTGCACCATCTTGGGCTTCAACTTTTACACATATCCTCGGGTGTACCGACCGATCACGTGTATATGAATGTCTCTATCTATTATATCATGTTGGTAGCAGAGTCCCCGTCTTGGCCTGTGGGCTTTGGCTGCGAACCTTATATTCAGGATTCAGGTCAGGCGCCACGTTACATCCTGTCGGCCTTTAACTGCCGTACAGCTCCCTGATCTGGCTCCACCTGAAGCAGCTCTTCAGGTGGTCGTTCACCATGCCCGCGCTCTGCATGTAGGCGTAGCAGATGGTGGGCCCCACGAAGCTGAAGCCCCTCCTCTTGAGGTCACGGCTCATTGCCCTGCTGGCGTCCGTCTCAGGGGGCACCTGCCTCCAGTCGGCGTAAGCGTTCATCAAAGGCTTGTGGCCCACGAAGCCCCAGATGTACTCGTCGAAGCTGCCGAACTCGTCCTGGACCCTGAGGAAGGCACGGGCGTTGTTTACCGCTGACTCCACCTTCCTCCTGTTCCTGATTATCCCCGTGTAGGCTATCATGTTGTCGATGGCCTCAGGTGTGTAGCCCGCCACCTTGCCAGCGTTGAAGCCGCTGAAAGCCTCCCTGTAGGCTTCACGTCTGTGGAGGACCGTCCTCCAGCTGAGCCCCGCCTGGGCCCCCTCAAGGACGAGGAGCTCGTAGTGCTCAGCGTCGCTGCGTGTGGGCACACCCCACTCCTCGTCGTGGTACCTCTCCATGAGGGGGTCGCCGTCGCCGAAGCAGCGCTTATTAGAGTTAGGTACGTCCATCCGGCGTCACTCTGCGTCCATGGCGTATATACGTGAACATGCATAAGTTTTATTAGCCCGTGCCTGTAACCCGTTGTGAGCGTTCGGAAACATATGCACAATATTCTGAACACGGTTTCTGGAGAACACTGTTTCATTGCTTGGGGTGAACGGTAGTTGGATTCACCCCCCGAGAATGACCGACGGAACGGTCTAGACCGGGTCAAGGACAGTATCGCCGACGGCCTCGACGATATAGGCACCTATATAGAGGTGACGGGCGCCACCAAGATTCTGCGCCGCTACTTCGCAATGAACGCATTCGACGGAGCCATGACCAGCCTGGGCGTCGTCATAGGCGCATACCTGAGCCACATCCATGAGCCCCGCAGCGTCATGGGCGTCATCATCACCAGCGGCATAGCCATGATGGTGAGCGGCTTCAGCGGCACCTACATGACGGAGAGCGCCGAGAGGAGCCGGAGCCTCAACGAGCTGGAGGACGCCATGCTCGTCAACCTTGACGACACCATGTACGGGAGGGCCAGCAGGTTCGTCAGCCTATTCGCCGCCCTGGTGGACGGATTGGCGCCCTTCATAGCCGCCATTCCCAGCCTCGTTCCCTTCCTCGTGGTGCCGGGGCTGCTGGCCATAGAGACCGGCTACATGGCAAGCGTGGCCGCCAGCCTGGTGACACTGTTCACCCTCGGCGTGTACCTGGGTAAGATCAGCGGCGAGAACATACTCGTGAACGGCGTCAAGATGGTGTTGGCGGGAATAGCCGTAGCCCTGATAGCGCTGGTCCTCAACCTGCATTAGTAGTAGACCTGCTTCATGTCCACTTTGCCGCGGGTGAACCCCACGCCCTCCATCGCGAGGAGCCTCCTCTTCATGTCCAGGCCCCCCTGGTAGCCACCCAGGCCGCCGTCCGACCTGACGGCCCTGTGGCATGGGATAACTATGGGGAACGGGTTGGCCGCTAGGGCTCCCCCAACGGCGCGTGCTCCCCCCGGGCACCCGACATAGTCGGTTATCCTGTTGTATGTGGACACGTAGCCGCGTGGGATGCCGTACTCGGCCAACAGCACCCGTCTCTGGAACTCCGTGCACGTGTCCAGCGCCACCGCGTCCAGGCTGAACCTCACGTCCAGCCCGCTGAGGAACCTTGAGATGTTGTCCGCGACGCCGCTTATCCCGGGGTCCGCCCCCCTCTCAGCCCTGGGGTAATCACTGAGCAGCGTACCCGACTTGTTGGGCAGGTATATCTTCCTGATCCTGCCGGAGCCGTCCCAGACCATGGTGAACTCGCCGAAGGCGGTGTGTAGCCCCATGTAGCTGAAAGAAGCCATGGCTGAGGTACCGGCTCACAGGCTATAATAGTAGCGGCCCGACCTCTTCTGCTCCCTGTCCAGCTTGCTCTCTGGCTTGTTGACGCGCGGCCTCTTGGTATCAGGGTCCCGCCTGAAGGTGACCTCCATGATCCTTAGGAACCCGTTCATGCCGTCCTCCAGGCTTACGGGGTCCCCGGCGTGGCCCCTGACGCCGGTCTCGCCGGTGAACACCATGAGCTTGTCCGCTATGAAGTCCTGGGTGACGATGTCGTGCTCCACCACGAAGGCCGTGACGCCTCTCATCTTGGTTATGCGCCTTATGGAGTGGGCCACGGCGAGGCGCTCCTCAACGTCGAGGTAAGCCGAGGGCTCGTCAAGCAGGTAGATGTCGGCGTCCCTGCTGAGGCACTCCGCTATGGCTACCCGCTGGAGTTCGCCGCCGCTGAGGACGGTCACGTCTCTGTCCAGGAGGCGCCTGACGTGCAGAGGCTCCATCACCTCTGTGTTGTACCAGCTCTCCGTGAACTTTGTTCCGGACGCCTTCCTGAGCACCTGCTCCACGGTGCCCTCCACGGCGGCGCTGATGTACTGGGGCTTGTAGCTGACCTTGATCTCCGGGTTGCTGACGCTGCCCTCCGTGGGCGTCTCTACTCCCGCCAGCATCTTGATGAATGTGGTCTTCCCGATGCCGTTCATCCCCAGGATGCCCACGACCTCGCCCATCCCGATGCCCCCCGCCTCCACCTCCAGCCTGAAGCCGCCGAAGTCCTTCACCAGCTTGGTCCACGAGAGCAGCGTGTAGGTCTTGCCCTGCTGCTCCGCGGGCGGCTTCTCGTGGAATACGATGGGGCTGGGCCTGAACCTGACGTTCTCGTCCGGTATGTAGCCGTTGATGTAGATGTTGATGCCCTCCCGGACCGTGTGGGTGTTGCTCACGATGCCGTAGACGTCGGGTTCGCCGTAGAGCAGGAACACGTCGTCGCTCAGGTAGTCGAGTACAGCTAGGTCGTGCTCAGCGGCCACCACCATCCTGTCGTCCTCGGCCAGCCGCCTGATGATCCTAGCCGCCCTGGTGCGCTGATAGATGTCCAGGAAGCTGCTGGGCTCGTCGAAGAGGTACACCTGGGCCTGGCGGATGATGGCAGTGGCTATGGCCACCCGCTGGAGCTCACCCCCGCTCAGAACATCCAGGTCCCTGTCCATGAGGTGCCTGATCTCCAGGTCGTCTAGGATGGACTCCAAGGCGCCCCTCTCATCCAGCTTCCTGAGGAGGTCGCCGGTCTTACCCTGGACCACCCTGGGAATCCTGTCCACGTACTGGGGCTTGTGCACCACCCTGATGGAGCCGTCGTAGACGCCCCTGAAGTACTCCTCCATGGGCTTACCCCTGAAGTTCTCTACGACCGCCTCCCTCTCGGCCGGCTCCATGTGTTTACCCAGGTTGGGCACCAACTCGCCCGACAGAATCCTGAGGATCGTGGACTTGCCCATGCCGTTCCTGCTCAGGAGGCCCGTCACGGAGCCCCTCCTGGGCGTGGGCAGCCTGTAGAGGGTGAACGCGTTGGGCCCGAACCTGTGGATGTGGTCCGTCTCAAGCTCGTCGGGCAGGTTCACTATGCGCAGCGCGTCGAAGGGGCACTTCTTGACGCATATGCCGCAGCCACTGCAGATGAGCTCGCTCACGTAGGCTTTGCCATCGTCGCCGAGCCTTATGGCCTCCTTCCTGGTGCGCACCATGGGGCAGAACCTTATGCACACCTGGTCGCACTTATCGGGCCTGCACCGCTTCTTGTCCACTACGGCTACGCGCACGTATGCTCACCTTTCGCGAATATTTTCTGCGCGCCTTATTTAAGGAGTGGTGAGGCTCACGGCGCCAGGGCCAGGGTGAAGCCGAGGAGCTCCACCTCGACCCAGAGGATTATGGACGCCGTGACGACCTCCAGGATGGACAGGACACTGCCCACCCTCAGGTAGTCCCTGAGGCTGATGACCAGGCCCTTGGCCTTCATGGTGTTGAGCCACATGAGGATGGCCAGGCTACCTATGGGGAAGAAGTGGGGCCCCAGGTTGTTGCCTATTATGTTGCTGAAGATGAGGGTGGTGGACTCGGCCGCGTTGAGGCCCAGGGTGACCATGGCGTCCTCCACCGACAGGAGGCCCAGCATGGTCATGGGCCAGTTGTTCATGGCGCTGGCGCTTATAGTAACTATTATGCTCGGCGCCAGCACCTTGAGGAGCCCGGGCAGCCCCAGGCACCAGGCGAAGAGGCCGCTGAACAGGGTGACGGCGCCCGCGTGGCGCAGCCCCTGGACCACCAGGAATATGCCCAGCATGAATGCCAGGATGTCCCAGTTGATGCGCCTCGCGATGTAGGGCAGCCCCCTCCTCTCCTCCTTCAGAGCGAACCTGCGTCTGTCCGTCCAAAGGTAGATGATGAGTAGGAGCAGGGCTCCGCCGCATATGACGAAGCTGACGGGCACCCTGTTGAGGGACGAGACCACGTAGAGGATGTCCACTGCTATGAGGGTGGCTACGCTGAGCCTGAGCTGGACAGGCGTGATGACCGCGCCGTCCACTATGAGGGTGTCTATGAGGCTGGGGGAGAAGCTGCGGGGTATCCTGCCGCGGAAGAAGAGGTAGACCACCAGCATGCTTAGGGCTATGGTGGCGACCGCCACGGGCCCCATGAAGACCAGGTGCTCTATGAAGGTGTAGCCGAAGTAGTCTGCGCTCACGATGTTGACGGGGTTGCTGGTTATGAGGGGCATCGCGGCGGTGTCCGCTATGAGTCCCGCTGCGAACAGGTACGCCATCCTACCGTGCTCGTCTATGTTTAGCTGCTTCACCATCTCGAGCACGATGGGGGTGAGGATGAGTACGGCGCTGTCGTTGGAGAAGAGGATGCTGACCGCGGCGGCCAGAAGCCCTATGTAGAGGTAGAGCCTGACGCCGTCGCCTCTGGCGAGCCTCGCAACCCTGAGGGCGGTCCACTTGAAGAAGCCCATCACCTCAAGGGTGACGCTGAGGGTGACGATGCCCACGAATGCGAGGGCCGCGTCCCAGATGTCGTAGAAGGCGTCTACCGCATCAGCTACAGTGACCGTTCCGAGGACAATGGAGGCCAGGGCTCCGAGGCCGGCTGCCATCCCCAGGTTGATGCCCTTGGGCTGCTTGATCATCAGGAACAGGGTGGCCAGGAATATGGCGATGGACAGAGCAGCGTTGATGGACATCTGGTTATCTTCCTCCCCACCTGCGTTCCATTTTCTAGGTCACTGCATGAGCCTTTGATGTAAAAGATAACCGTATCTCTCCGCGGCGGCGTCTACCATATAAATTGGGGTTATTCTGGCAGCGGCCTCAGCTTGGACGCGTCACGCGCCAGGGCCCTGGTGAGCACATCCTCCAGGACTCCCCTGTTGGCGGCCGGGTCGTGCATGGCCTCCACGAGACGATCATAGTCTAGGTCGTTGACGGTGTCGGCACCTGCGTCCAGGGCGTTCATGCTGAGGACGAGGGCCCTCTCCACGGGCATCCGCTCCGGGTTGATGTCGATGCCGTAGTAGCCGCCGTAGCCGTGCATCTTGAACACCAGCAGGGTGGCCAGCATCTGGTTGACGTCGAGAACCCCCACGTTGAGGTCCTGGTCGTAGTTGCCCAGGGGCTGGCTGTTCCAGTGGCTGTGCATCAGTCGGCCCTCCCTGAGCACCGAGGCGAAGCTGTACGCCAGCTCCTCGTGGCCCATGAGGACGTGGCCGACCTCCGGGTTGAGTCCCACCAGCGCGTGGCCATCCCTGAGGATACGTTTGTTCTCCTGTGCCCTGAGCCTGGCCTCCACGTCCCTGGCCATCAGCAGGCCGTTGGCCGTGTTCCTGTAGATGTTGTTGCCGCGGGGCTCGTAGGGTTTGGGCTCCAGGGCCACCCTGACGCCGGGGACCAAGTCCATGGCCTCTGCTAGGCCGGACTCGAACCGCTCCCACATACCGTAGTAGTCGTGGCCGAAGGGGTTCTCGTAGCCGTCGATGCCTGGCCAGACCACGGCGAACTCTGTGCCCAGCTCCCTGTTGAGTTCCAGGGCTTCGGTGGTGCGATCTATGGCGTGTTGCCTGATCTTCTGATCCGGGTTGCTGAGGCTGCCCCACTCGTAGCGGCGGTCGTAGAAGAGGAACGGGATGGCCGTGATGAGCCTGACCCCGGTCTCCTTCTCTAGGCCCCTATACAGGTGGAGGTTCTCGCGGTTGACCTCGTTGGGGTAGTGGGCCTCCACAGCGAAGGATGAGTCTACGTGGCCCTCGTCGCGGAGCCACGCGACCTTGTTGAGGGCATCCTCTATGGTGCCCTTCTCGATGTAGGCCTCGTGGAACCTGCCTCCGCCTGGGTAGAAGTACCAGACGCCGGCGCTGTACCGGGGCTTGAGGGGTGTGCCTTTAAGGTGTCTGAAGGTTTCCTTGGGTGATCTGTGCTGCTTCTGTGGGCGTAGGTCATTCATGGTTGGTTGTCGGCGTCTGGGGTTAAATGGTTAACCCTGGCTGGGATGACTGTGGCTGTACAGAACGTACATTTTTTTGGGTTGCGTTTAGCTAAATAGAGGGGTGGTTTGTCGTTCACCCTTTTGTAAGGTGGGGTTCGTATTACTTATATTGACCTATTAGTATTACTTTTACACATGGTTGAGATCGTCTCCGCGCGGATCGAAGAGGAGACCCGCAACAGAATGAGGCGCCTACCCCATGTGAACTGGAGCCAGGTGATCAGGGAGGCAATAGAAGAGAGGCTCCGGATGGAGGAGGCCAGGCGACGCCCCGAAAGGGCGCAGCTTCTCGAAGCCAAGAGGCTCGCGGACTCGGTTCGGCGCCCCTCCCCTGGCTGGGATAGCACTGAGGAGATAAGGAAGTGGCGGGACCTCAGGCGGTAGTCGTGGACGCGTCGGTCGCGGTGAAGTGGTTCGTCGAAGAGCCCGGCTCTGATGCCGCGGAGCGGCTCCTCACCGACTACGTGGAGGGCGTGGTAGACCTGTACTCATCGCAGATGCTCGCATTCGAGGTACTCAACGCCCTTAGGTACAACCCCGAGATCGGCCTCGACCAGTTGAGGGCCGTCGCTAAGGCGCTGGAGGCCATGGAAATGATGCTCCACCCGCTGAGGGGAGGGTACGCGGAGAGGACCCTGGTCAACAGCGTGAACCACGGCATCACCGTCTACGATTCCAGCTACCTCTCCCTCGGGGAGGAGCTTGGGCTCCCTGTGTACACCGCGGACAGGAAGCTGATTAGCAAGGCAAGGCCGGGGTCACTTACCCATATATCCGAGTACGTTACGATGAGGTGATTGAAGTGACTTGCATCAGGCTAGATAGGCCAGGGGGCTCCCGTGGGATGCTGTTTACGCCAGGAGCTCAGACTCTACAGTCTTCCTAGACACTTCAAACAGTCTCTTATCAGCCGTATAGAGCCTTGCTTTCATTTTTCGGGCCGCGGTCACGTAGAGGGAGTCGTAAACAGAGATGTTCAGTGTGACTGCTGTGTCCAGGGATTCCTTGGAGAGTTCACTGGTGGGGATAATGTTGAGTCTGTCCCATATCTTTAGGAGGTCCTTGGCCGCGAGCCCGGCCTCCTCCGCGTCCAGGTCGCCGTGTATCTTCACGTGTTTCCAGAGGGCGTTCAATGCCTCGGCCAGCGCTGCGTCCACGGTGTGCAGAGTGCATCCGTCTCTGAGGGACGCTGTCACCGTTTTTCTGGCCTCATCTGAGCCTGCTTCGCCGGTTACAAGTTTGACAAGTATGTTGGAGTCCAGGACCAGGCTCAACGCTCCCTGTCCTCCCTTATGAGACTCGTCGAGTCAACTGTCAGCCTCCGCCTCTCTGCTCTTTCTCTCATCTCCTCGATGACCTCGACTAGCTCCAGGCACCTCACCCGTTCCTCGATGAAGGCCCTGATCTCTTCACCCCAGTTGGTGTCAACCTTGCTCATCTTCTCCCTGAGCTTCTCGGGTAACCGTATCGTGTATGTGGAGGACATGGTGATCACAGTCTGTCGTATATATTGTAACACATTTAATAAACGTTTTGTCGTACATGATAGGCGAATATACCTGCTAGGCGGGTCATTATTAGTCTAAAATGCAGGATTTAA
>DASWLJ010000016.1:0-4181 GCA_036396185.1 Bathyarchaeia archaeon
GAGTACGCGCCGATGGACACGAATGAGCCTGCGATGAGCCCAAGCAAGAAGCTGTCCATACTACTTACTCCCTCCTCCTCTTCCAGCTATGAAGTATAGTACGTTGCCCAGGACCACCAGTATCGCCCACAGGAGGCCACCGAAATTGGTGGCCATGGCCTGCCCCAGGGCGAGCCCCGGCATGCCCATCAGGTACTCGTACTCAGCCGAGCCCCTGACCCCGCCGATGATACCTACCATCTGACCCGAGCTGATGTAAGGTGTATAGTTGGGCACCTCGTTGGTGGTGCACATGCCTGTCATGGGCACGCCGAAGGGCGTGACTATCTGTCTGACGCCGTAGGGTATGCTGCCCTCTGAGCCGCCCCACCAGAATAGCGCCGCGAAGTCGGATGCCTTGTTGATGTCACTCATGAGGGGTATCTGGCCTATGGGGGTCCCGAAGTGGTCCTCCGTCTTCACGCTCCGTATGTCGTTCGCGAAGGCTGCCACGCCGGACTCCCCACCCGGTACGTACCCCATGTGGACCCAGTTCACGCCATTCTCGCCCGCGACCCCTGAGGGGAGCTTGGCCAGTGCGTTATCGATGGCAGTCACCGTCCAAGCCGATGACTCCGTGCCTATGCTGAAGAAGACCAGCTTTATGTCCTTTCTCAGCAGGTGCACGATCTGTACCTCTAGGCCCGGTCCGCCCTGCGGGTACGTTGCCGCGGTCAACCCGCCCTCTATTAGTACGACCGAGCCATTGGGCACGGCGTCAGCGAACTCGAAGGAGTCCCGGGAGTACTGCTGTATGTCCATAGGGAGTATGACCGGGTTGAGTATCGGGAAAGCCAGCGCGAGGAACATCAACGCGAAGATGATCCTCTGGTCGAGCGCCAGCATCTTATCCATCAGACTCATTCTGGTCCCCCCTTCTCCTCCCTGATCCCAAGGTGCTCCTTCTGCCTGCCAAGGAACACCCTGACGCCCAGACCCATGACGCCAAGGCTGGTGCCTATTATCATCCCCCTGAACCCGGCTCCACTAGGGAAGTTCCTGATCCATGTACCTATTGGTAGGACCGGTGGGAACAGTATGGCGCCGATGGGGATGAGCATCAGGAGCACGACCAGGGCGCTCACGAGCAGTATCGCGCCACTCCAGTTCTTAGCCCTCAGGACTCTGTAGGCGGCGGACGTGATGTAGAAGGCTGTGAGCGAGTACAGGGCTGCGCCGATGGGCGACGTCATGTTGTTGTAGATCCACAGGAACGTGGTGTCCCTAACATTGAGGACGCCTAGCCCGGCCGTGACCACGAAGGCCAGCACGTAGACGATGCTGTAGTACCACTCGCTGCCCCTTGTTCCGACTTTTTTTGCGTGGAATATGGTGAGCACGATGGTCCCCAGGATGAGGGCCGCCGCGGAGATGATGGTTACGAACGAGCGGAGCGTGACGTTTAGACTCGTCACTTCAGCGGGCATCGGGAAGAAGAACTCTATGATCATCAGGAGCCCGATTACTGCCGTCAGTATTATCGGGATATGCATCTTTACTATTCTATCTGACACTTCATCTCACCTCACATAGATAACAGTCCCTTTATACTCATCCCAAGGGTCAGGAGAACGGATCCGATGACGATCAGTATCAAGGCGATGAACTTGCCGATGTCCTGTCCGGCAAGCGATGAGGACACTGTTGGGTCCTCAGACACGTATGCTCCCAGAGCATACAGCTCCTCGCCTATGATGCTGTAGTCGCAGATGGCCACCAGGAATGGTATGTTGTGGGTTGTGTCTGTCCCGCCGAGCATCATGGCCCCCACGCGGGCGGCGTTCTCCGTGAAGATGACTGCCTTGTGGTACCAGCTTCCGATGAAGAAGGCGCCTGCCATCTCGTCGCTCCACATGTGGTTGATTATGTACATCCTGTCTGCGCCGTCAGGTAGGTACATGACAGTCTCGTCCAGCTTAAGCTCATCATGCTTGTTCTCAGCCTTGTAAGCCTCGTCAACTATCTCGCTCGAGATGGTGTAGGCTAGGCCCTGGGTCACCGGGACGAAGAACTTCGCCCCGAGCCTGGCGGCGCTCCGCGCCGTGTAGGCCAATATCTGGAACGCTGCAACCGTCGGGGCCAGCACGCTGGGGGTGTCCATGGTCACGGTGTCCATCAGGTAGTACGCGGGGCGCCCCATCTCCACGCACCTTCCAAGTATCTCGTCGATCTGGTTCACAGCTGCCAGTCGCCTGAGTTTAGGTATCTTTCCTGAGTACGCTCTTTGCATGTAGTATACGATCGATCCGGTGATAATCGCTAGGGTTATCAGGCCGATGAGTCGGCCTGCAACAATTAATGCCAATTGTCATTCCCCAATAATTATTATTCATATTTACTATAAATATTTTAATCACATTTCTAACTATAGGAAAAAATATAATAAAATAACATATAAATAAAACAGCTGAAAACTTTGTTACGGTGCGTTTGTTACAGCCTCCTCAGCTAAACCCCTCTTCTTTTCTACGGGATAGGGCACCTAAGAAACCCTGGACTATCAAGGGGGCTCTCTGGACGACGCAGTTACAGCTCTAGCCCTGCCACCCGCCCCATCGCTGGGTCGAGATTAAATAGAGAGTTCAGCAGAGTCTAACACATGAAGCCTCTTGTACTGATCAGCTCAGACACCGCGAACGTCCCTGAGGACGTGGCTGGTGCACTCAAGCCCCTCGCCGAGGTGTTCTACGTCAAGGCACCCTATGACGACCTCCTAGCCAGGGCCTCCGCGCTCCTAGTGGGCGGAGAGAAGGTAAACAGCGGGTTCCTGGAGAAGGCGCCCAAGCTGGGGGTCGCCGCCAGGTTCGGCGTCGGCTACGACGCCGTGGACGTGGAAGCCTGCTCTAAGAGGAGGGTCTACGTGACCCACACGCCGGATGTGCTCTCAGGCGCCGTGGCCGACCAGACCTGGGCCCTGATCCTCGGCTTCATGAGGAGGATGCCGGAGGCAGACCGCAACGTCCGAGAGAGCTGGGCTAAGAAGGACAGGCGCCTACCCTTCGGCTGGGACTTGGAGGGCAAGACCCTCGGGATACTCGGCCTGGGCAGGATCGGCTCCCAGGTGGTTATGAGGGCTAAGGGATTCGGCATGAAGCTCGTGTACTACGACGTGGTCAGAAAGAGTGACCTGGAGAAGAAGTACGGGGTGAGGTACCTGAGCTTCGATGAGCTCATGAGGTCCAGCGACATACTGAGCCTCCACGTGCCCCTGCTGCCGTCGACGAAGGGGATCATCGGGGAGAGGGCCTTGTCCATGATGAAGACCTCGGCCGTCGTCGTGAACACAAGCAGGGGCCCCGTCATCGACGAGAAGGCGCTCTACAGGGCCCTCAAGGAGGGCAGGATAAGGGGAGCCGCCCTCGACGTGTTCGAGCAGGAGCCGACGCCCATCGAAAACCCTCTCCTGAAGCTGGATAACGTGGTCCTGTCGCCTCATAGCGCCTCGGCCACGTGGGAGACGAGGCGCAAGATGGCTGAGATGGCCGTCAACAACATCAAGGCGTACCTTGAGGGCCACAGGCCGCCGAACGTGGTGCCCGAGCAGAGCGGCCTAACCTTTTAGCCAGTGCATCTTTTATTACCTCGTAAGCGTATATCCGGGGAACTGTATGGTGGGCAGCCGGGTCGGCGAACACGGCCGCGCCCCGGGTGTGGGCTCCGCTGGTACGTCGAGGTGAAGACTTGGACCTTTGGCTGAACCTCCTGGTGATGCTGGCCTGCTACGGCTACATACTGGCACTCATACTGGTGTCTGGCCGGATGGGTGACAGTGGCAGGGTCAGCAAGAGGACGAGCCGCAAGTTCCTCCACGCCATGATAGGCAACCTGCCCCTCATAATGCCGTTCTTCACCGACAGGGTGTTCCCGTTCCTCGTGGCGTCACCCTTCATCTTCGTCACCTTCCTAGTCTCCCCCTACTCGCCCCTCCCGGGGCTGGCCAAGAAGCTCAGCAGCTTAGCGGACATAACGGAGGAAGGGCACCACACGGGGCTCGTGCTGTACGCCTTGAGCTACAGCCTCCTGGCCTGGCTCTACGGCGTCGAGCCCTACGTGGTGGCCGCGGGCATATTCCCCATGGCCTACGGGGACAGCTCGGCCGCCATCATAGGTGAGAGGTTCGGGGCCCACAGGTACAGGGTCTT
>DASWLJ010000017.1:0-3189 GCA_036396185.1 Bathyarchaeia archaeon
CTGCGCCCTTATCCACCACCTGCTCCGGCAGCGGAGGGACGTGGATGAACCCCGCGGGGATATCGTGACCCGTCTCATCCAGGTAATGCATGAGCTCATAGAAGATGTGGTTGCACCCGAAGGTGCCCGCGCTGTTGGATATGGTGGCCGGGATGCCGGCCGCCTTGAGGGCTTCCAGCAGTCTCCTCAGCGGTAGCTTTGTCCAGTACGCTACAGGCCCGCCATCAACTATGGGCTTATCAGTGGGCTGTGCGCCGCAGTTGTAAGGTATCCTGGCGTCGGCGACGTTGATGGCCACCCGCTCCAAGTTTATCGTGGCGGCGCCTGACTGGCCGGTGCAAATGATGGCCGAGGGGTCATGTTTCTCGATGGCCTCCAGCAGCTTCAGCTTCACCTCGTCGTACCTCAGGGGGATCGTCTCAACGGCGACCTTGTACCCATTGAAGGTTTCCCCTTCAAGCCTCCTGCACGCCTCGTTCGAGGGGTTCACGTGGCTTCCCCCGAAGGGCTCGAATCCGGTGAGCAGCACTCTTCCCTTCACGCTAGTTCACATCTAGTGTCTCTGTCCACGGAAAACACTTTCCGGAGAGAACGCAGATAGTGTATCATGGATGCTGGATCGCGGTGGGGGATACTCTCAAACGGCGAGTGGGCTCACCGTTACAGGCTCTCCAACGACGCGGGCGTGGAGGCGCAACTGAGCGACTACGGCGCAACAATCGTCTCAATAGCTACGCCTGACAGAGACGGGACGCCGGGTGAGGTCACCCTTGGGCACTCGAGTCTGGGTGGGTACCTCGGATCGAGGGCCTACTTTGGGTGCGTTGTGGGCAGGTATGCCAACAGGATAAGAGACGGAATGTTCACGTTGGACGAGGTCACGCA
Source organism: Bathyarchaeia archaeon (assembly GCA_036396185.1). Lineage (GTDB taxonomy): Archaea > Thermoproteota > Bathyarchaeia > TCS64 > TCS64 > RBG-16-57-9. The sequence continues at coordinate 886 of DASWLJ010000017.1, forward strand.
CATGGTCACAAGAAACCACGGCAGGCACCACCTCCACGGCGGCCTCAGAGGCTTCGACAAGGTCTTTTGGAACCTTGAGGAGGCTAGCTCATCAGGGGCGTCTTTCAGCTACCTTAGCAGGGACGGTGAGGAGGGGTACCCCGGAAACCTTGAGGCTAGGGTCACTTACACGTTGAACGAGAGAAGCGAGCTCAGGATCGTGTACGAGGCCAAGACCGATGAGGCCACGGTGGTCAACCTGACCAACCACACATACTTCAACCTGGCCGGAGGAGGCGACGTCCTGGGCCACGTGCTCAGCCTGGACGCTGACAGCTACACACCGGCTGACGCCGATCTTCTGCCCATAGGCGTGGTCGCCCCCGTGGAGGGTACTCCTCTTGACTTCAGAGAGCCTAAGAGGGTCGGCAGGGGCATGGGTTCAGCGCACCCTCAGATGCGTGTGGCTGGCGGCTACGACCACAACTATGTTCTGAACGGCTCAGGGTTCAGGCGTGTGGCTAAGCTGGCGGAGCCTGTGTGCGGGAGATCGTTGGAGGTCTACACGACCCAGCCTGGGCTCCAACTCTACACGGGTAACTTCCTGGACGGCTCGGACATCGGAAGAGACGGAGTCCCTTACCTTAAACACGGTGGGCTATGCCTGGAGACCCAGCACTACCCTGACTCCCCCAATCACCCAGAGTACCCCTCCACAGCCCTGAGACCCGGAGAAGCCTATAACCAGGAGACGGTGTTCAGGTTCACAGTGGAGTGAGTGAAGTGTCTACAAGAGAGGACGCCATCGAGAGGGCCGCTGGCTACGCGGAGGAGGGGTTCCTGTGCTCCGAGTCGGTGCTGTTGGCGCTCAGAGACGCCCTGGGGGCCTCATGCGGGTGCGTCCCCAGGATAGCTACAGGGTTCGCGGCGGGGGTCGGCCGGACGGGCAACCTCTGCGGGGCCTTCACGGGTGCCGTCATGGGTCTGGGGCTCGCCCTGGGCAGGGACAAGCCCATAGCCGGAGAGAGGGCGCCCCATTGGTACTCCAATAGGATGGCGGAGGCCTTCGAGGAGGCCGAGGGCTCGCTGACTTGCCCGGGCATCCTGGGGCTGGACATCGGGGACCCTGACGACTACCAGACGTACAGGGAGAGGAACACGTGGCGCATAGTCTGCAGGGGCCTGATAAAAACGGCGACTGGGATAGCCTACGACATACTCGCGGAGGAAAAAGTTGTGGGTGGGGCCACTCACACGGGAGCGTAGAAGCAACGCTTGGGTGAGTTGACCTTTCCCTCCTTCTTGAGGGCTTCGATGGCCTTCGTCACGTCCTTGCTGTCCAGTCCCAGGGTCTTTGCGACGTCCCCGGGCCGCACAGGCTTCCCGGCGTCCTTCATAGCCTTGAATACTTTATTCTTTAACTCGCTCATGGGTTCACCTCAAGCATCCACGTGAGCCAATAGTTATTAAGTTTACCAGCGTATCCATGTACCCATGAAGGTGGCTGTCGGGTCACCGAATCCCTTGAAGGCGGAGGCCGTGAGGGAGGCCTTCGGGATGTTCTTCGACAAGGTCGAGGTCGTTTCGTTCGAGGTGGCCTCGGAGGTCAGGCCCTTCCCGGTGGGGGACACCGAGATTATAGCGGGGGCGGCGAACAGGGCTAAAGGCGCCAAGGCGAGTTGCCCCGGGTGCGACTACAGCGTGGGTATAGAGGGGGGCGTCGTGGAGTTCGCTGGCAGGTGGTTCGACAGAAACTACGTCGTAGTGTTGAAGGGCAACCACATGGGGGTAGGCTGCTCCGCCGGCTACGAGATAGACGAGTCGATCCTCCGGCAGATCAACCCCGAGAGCGATGACAGTAAGAAGGTCGTTGACCAGATCGTGGGGGGAGAGAACGTGTTCAACGGGATAGGGGTGATCGGCGTTCTGACCCGTAGAAGCCTGACCAGGAAGGATGTCATAAGGGACGCGACGGTCTGCGCGTTAACCAGCTTCGTGACGCCGTGGCTGTACAGCGATAAAAATCGTGATTAGACGCTTGAGGTATCTGTACTCGATGACATGCTTCTGGAAACAAGTTATGATTTTTAAAAGACTCCATTTTCTCGATAGCTCGGATCATAGAAACTCTTTCAAGCCAATAGTTGATTAAGTGTATTGTATGTCGCTGTGGAAGGAAGCTACACCCGAGGAGACAGACGAGATCATCGAGAAGATAGCGAAAAAGGTTGTAGACAGGGAGCTTGACCTACCAGCGATATTTCTTCTAGGGACATTCAGACCTGTATCCTATTTTGGGGGACAGATGTTCAGGTTCTTTCTCGC
>DASWLJ010000018.1:0-3062 GCA_036396185.1 Bathyarchaeia archaeon
GCTCGTGGACGCCCTGGGCGACCTGAGCAACAAACTGACCTCGGCCGAGACCCTCTGCGTTAGGTGGCTGGAGACCAGGATCGCCGAGGAGCTTGAGACCTACCCGACGCTCGTTGAGCTCACACACGCAATAGTTCAGGAGGCATTCAGCAGCAAACTCATAACGCCGGGAGTCACATCGACGGATGACCTCCAGTGGTGGATGCGGCAGAGGATGCTGGACCTGGGCGTCGAGATGTGGTTCCCTGCAACCGTGGACCTTCAGGGCCACAGTGACCCCTACGACGCCAAGGAGAAGCGCGCCATCATCAAGCGAGGCGACCTACTCCACTGCGACATAGGGTTCTACTACCTGGGCCTGGCTACGGACATCCAGCAGAACGCCTACGTCCTCAAACCAGGCGAGACAGAAGCGCCCCAAGGGCTAAAGGATGCTCTGGCCGACGGAAACAGGCTCCAAGACCACCACGCCGAGGCCATGAAGACAGGCCGCACAGGCAACGAGATACTTAGGCTGGCCCTCGACAACGCCAAGAAGGGTAACATTAACCCGAGTATCTACACACACCCCATAGGGGTCCACGGCCACGCAGCGGGGCCCCCCGTCGGCCTCTGGGACCAGCAGAGCGGCGTCCCCGGACGCGGCGACCACCCCCTGCACCCGGATACCTGCTACGCCATCGAGCTCAACGCCAAGAAGCGTGTGCCTGAGTGGGGAGGCCAGGAGGTCAGGATGAGCCTTGAGCAGGACGCCTGGTGGACAGGGGAGAAGCTGGTCTTCATGGCGGGTCGGCAGAAGCAGTTACACCTGGTGAGCTGAGTTGAACCTAAAAGAGGTTGGGCAGAAGGCGCTGGAGAACGACAAGTTCAGTGGCTGCAGCCAGAGCGTGCTTCTGGCTCTCCAAGAAGCCTTCAACATCGGAGACCACATGAGCTTCAGGGCGGCAACCACGCTGAGCGGGGGCGTGGCCAGGCGCGGCGAGACCTGCGGCGCCCTCCTGGGGGGCCTTCTGGCCCTGGGCCTCGTCAAGGGCCGCGACGACATGCGCGACACGCAGGCGTACAGGGACGCCATGGTCCCGGCCAACGAGGTCGTGGACGAGTTCAAGGCCAGGCTCAGGAGGGAGTTCGGGTTCAAGAAGCCTCTGGAGTCCACGATATGCTGGGACATACAGAGGAGCATCTACGGTAGAAGCTTCGACCTCAGAAAGCCGGAGGACTACAAGGCGTTCCTTGACGCCGGTGGTCACGGGGACCTTGGTTGCCCCAAGGTCTGCGCCGTGGCTACGGAGGTGACAGCGGAGAAGATTCAGGCGCTGTTGAAGTAGGGCGGGAAGAGACCGAACTCGTCGCGCATGACGCGCTTATACAGGTTGTTCAGAGCCTCCTCCTCTATACTGTACCTCATGACGATGCCCAGACGGGGGTCATTGACCACCTGACTGAACCCGATGCTCTCGTAGAACTCTCTGAGGGGCCTGCCCTCTTGATTATAATCCTCCGTGTAGAGCACGACCGAGTTGTACCCGAGCTCGTAGCAGTAGACGAATAGGAGGGTTATCAGTATCTTGCCCAGCCCCTTCTTCTCTACGCGGGTCGCCACCTCGTCCAGGAAGAATCCCAGTGGATCGTCCGCGTAGTCGTAGCCGCAGAGGAACGCCACCGGCTCGCGGTTCAACGAGAACACGATGCAGATGAAGTCTTTCTGCTTAGCCATCTCAAGGAACACGTTGCTGTCGTACCAGAGTTCCTGGCGGAACTTCTCGTGGTCGATGCTCACTAGGTGTGATATGAGCTCGTCCGACAGGTGGGTGTGGACGCTGATGTTGCAGCTCTGCTCCAGCGATTCCTCAGCGCTCTCAACGGCCTGCCTAAGTGCATCCTCAAAAAGGGGGGGCGGCTCATCTTCATCTTCCAAGGGAGATACATCCTAGTTGAGGCCGTACCGCCTCAGGGCCGCGGAGATTACCCCCTTGACCATGTCCGGGAACTTCTTGCCCAAAGCGTACCACATCATGGGGTAGAAGCTGAGCTCGTCGCGCTCCACGTCGTAGTCGATGCCCGGCAGGGTGTTCACCTCCAGGAAGTAGAGTTCGCCGTCGGCGTCCACCCTGTAGTCCATCCTCGCCCAGTCTAGGCAGTTGAGGGCCCTGAAGCTGGCCTTGGCGTGCTCCACGACGCGCTCTCTGAGCGCTTCATCGATCTTGGCGGGGCACTTGTAGTTGCTGCTGTCGTCGAAGACGCTCTTAGCCTTCTGGCCGAGGACGCGGCCCAGCTCCGGTGGGAACCCGCTGAAGTCGATCTCCAGGATGGGCAGTACGGTGGGCTCCTCGCCGCTCAGGTAGTTGCCCACGAAGCCCACGCTGAACTCGCGGCCGTCTATGAACTTCTCGATGAGTATGGGCTGCTTATAGGTCTCAAGCATCTCCTTGAGCTTCTTCCTCATGGCCCTGTCGTTATGCACCACGTTGTCCCAGTTGATTCCTATGCTGCTGCCCTCGTGGCTCGGCTTCAGTATCAGTGGGTACTTGAGCCCCTTCCTCAGCTTATCGTCGGGCTTGTTGAGGACCTGGAAGGGCGCCGTCTTCAACCCGTGGTACTCCAGGATCATCTTGGTCGTGGGCTTGTCCAGGCCGATGGCGTTGGCCATGATGCCGCTGCCCACGTAGGGGATGCCCAGCATCTCGCAGAACGCGGGTATCTGGCTCTCCCTGCTCTCGCCTCTGACTCCCTCTGCCCTGTTGAAGACGATGTCTGGGCGCAGCTTCCTTAGGCTTTCGTAGCAGCTTTCATCAGCCTCTATCTGGAGGTACTCCCACCCCGCCTTCTCTATGCCGTTCTTGACGTGGTGGATGGTCTCCTCAGGCTCGAACTCCACGTTGAACTCGTCGTCTGCGTGCCGGGTGTTGCAGCAGAAAGCCACCCGGAGCCTACGGGACATCGCTGAGGGTCTCCTTGTAGATGCTGACAGCCTGGTCGTTGATGTGCTTTGGCATGGTGATGGCCTCGTTGATGCCGAAGAAGGTCTTGTAGAGCTCGTCCTCCCGGCCCTGTGCCTCGTC
>DASWLJ010000019.1:0-10760 GCA_036396185.1 Bathyarchaeia archaeon
AAGGAGCTCATAGACCTCGTTGACGCTTGATAGAGCGTACACGTCGTAATCTAATTGCATCCCCGCCCACCCTAACCCTAGACTATTGCATCCAGAAGACGAGAGGTCATTAAAAGGTTCTTTCATCCAATTTATTTAAAAAAGGCTTAGAGGTAAATTTGGAGCCTGGCGAGGGATTCTATCCCATGTTACGTTGACGCGAATGTTTGAAGGCGTCTCATATCATGTGCGCGTGAACGTATTTCTCAGCTACCCTGCACTGCTTCTCATCCAAAGTGAAGATGGTTGCTCTCTCACGCTCCGCCACCGCTACGTAGATAGAGTCGTAGACGGAGAGCCCAGACTCCAGTGAAATCTCCGCAGCCCTCCTCATCAAGCCGCCCTCCTGCCTTATAGATTCAAGCGGCAGCCCGTAAAGGTTATCCAGGCTCTTAAAGACGGTTTCCTCGTCGATGAGGCCCCTAAGAGTGCAGGCCCTCCATAGCGCGTTAGCCACCTCAACGTACGCGAGGTCAGCGGTGAGTAGCTTGGCGCCTCTATCGAGAGTGTCCCTCATGATGTTGTACACATTACCTCGGCTCACCTGCTCGATAAGGTATGTGGTAATGGCGGATGCGTCAAGCACAAGGTCGCCGCTAACGCTCGAGGTCCCTCTCCTCCCGGATCAGGCTTAAGGCTGTGCCCTCGGGGACCCTGAGGTTTCTCGACCGTAGAACCCTGTCCACCTCTTCGAGTTTCCTCAGTCTCTCCTCGCGGGCTATTATCTCCAGGAGATGCCCCCTGACCGCTTCCGATATGTTGATGTCGAGTTCTTCGAGCTTCTTCTTCACCTCGTTGGGGACCCTGACGCTGACTGTGCTACTCAAACAATGTTTACAGTTAGTAAACAAGTTTATAAACGTGTCGTAGGACATCAGGTTAGACACGTTTTCGGGTCCCTCTCTCTGTGTAATCGATCCAGAAACACTGAGGCTTAATTGTGAGATGGAGCCGGGCGAGGGATTCGAACCCCCGTGGAGCCGCTCTGCAGGCGGCCGCCTAAACCGCTCAGCCAACCCGGCGCGCACTGAAACAAGACAAAGCGGCGGCTTTAACCTTTACGCAGGTGGTGGGACCGCCCGGACTTGAACCGGGGATCACGCGGTCCCAAACCGCGTATCTTACCAAGCTTGACCACGGTCCCACGCGGCCAAAGGAAAAGTGGGGGGTGGTCTATTAAACCTATCCGAACCTCTGCTTGGACTTCTCTAGGCCCTCGATGACGGGCAGCGTCTCCCCGGCGAGCATACTCAGCATGGCGCCGCCACCTGTGGACACGTGGCTCATCTCCTCTGTGATGCCCAGCATGCTGGCTAGTCCGCCCATGTGGCCTCCGCCCACCACCGTGTAGCCGCCGCACCTGGCCATGCAGCGGAGCAGCTCCTTGGTGCCTATGTCGAAGCCTCGGCGCTCGAACATCCCCATGGGACCCTCAGCCACCACGGTGCCCGCGTTCATTATCCTGTGGCTGAACTGGGCTATGGCGTTGAGGCCTATGTCGTAGATGTTGGTCTCGTCCGTGAGCCTCTCGGCCATGACCTCGACGCGCTCCCTGTTCACGTCCAGGGCCACGTCTATGGGCAGAGTGATCTTTCCGGGGAACTTGTCCATGATGGCGCGGGCCTGCTCAACCTGCTTCAGCCCATCCTCGTCAAGGGTCTCGTACCTCTTCTTCATGCCGCCCAGGGCCATGTGGAAGCTGTCCCTGACGAGGCCGCCTATGAGTATGGTGTCCGCAATATTGTCCTTGAGTACGCGGCTGATGACAGGTATCCTGTCCTCCACCTTGGCTCCTCCGAGTAGGTAGAGGCTGGGCCTAGCAGGGTTATCCAGCACCATGTTGAGGGCCCTGAGCTCGGCCTCCATGAGGCGGCCGGCAACCGTGGGCAGGGTGGCGCAGAGGCCGACGAGGCTTGGCTGGCTCCTGTGGGCTGCGGCGAAGGCGTCGTTGACGAAGAGGTCCATGAGGGGGGTCAGGGTCTTGACGAACTCCGACTCGGCCAGCTTCTCCATGGGGGCCTCCTTGTTCTCCTCGTCCAGCATCCTGACGTTGTTAAGGACCAGCACCTCACCCGGCTGCACATCCTTGATCATCCTCTGGGCCTCCTTGCCGATGATGTCGTCGGTGTACTTCACCTCCTGCTCCAGGTACATCTGGAGGACCTTGGCGTGGAGCTCCAGGCTGGTGAAGTCGTAGCGGCCCGGCCTACTCTGGTGGGCCCCTATCACCACCTTCGCCTTCTTCAGGTCCTTTATGGTGGGTATGACGGCTTGGAGCCTGCTGGCGTCAAGGATCCTCTTGCTGGCGGGGTCCAGAGGTGCGTTGATGTCTACGCGGAGGAACACCGTCTTCCCGGCGACATCTACGTCTTCGAGGGTCAGGAAGTCGTAAACCATGATGCGTACCGGCGATTCGAGATACGGATTGAATCGATATAAAGGCTCTGCCCAGATCTTCGGGGACTGAACCTTGGATTTCGGTGACCTAGAGAAGTGTGCCGCCCTCGCTGACGGAGACCCTGGGATTCGCCCAATCTTTTATGAGGTTTCCGTGTGATCTCCCTTCATAAAAACTCCTAGTTTTTATATGGGCGCTCTTTCGGGTTGGTAAAGGTGTAGAAGCATGTTTGAAGGGCTGCTAATCAACGTGGGTATCCTCGCCGCGTCGCTTCTACTGCTTGACAAGTTCAGCCACTGGACCATCGTGAACTCGGAGAGGGTGGCTGACATCACGGGCTTCGGAAAGACCGCGGTGGGCTTCTTGCTCGTGGCTATGTCCACGTCTCTCCCCGAGCTGTCTGTGGCGGTCTTCAGCACCCAGAACGAGGAGGCCGTGGGCGTGGCTATAGGTAACGTGCTGGGAAGTAACATCGTGAACGTCTGCCTGATTCTAGGCGTGTGCATACTCTACGCGGCTTGGAAGAACCTGGCTTGCATAGACTTCCTGCCCCTCATAACCCGCGAGGACATCAAGAGCCTGCAGCTGGGGCTCTTCGGGGCCAGCGTCATCCCCCTGGCCCTCATATACATCGGGTACGCGAGCAGGCTCATAGGAGTCGTGCTCATACTGGTCTTCGTGTGGAACACCATGAAGATCGTCAGGAACCGGGAGGGGATTAAGGACGAGGGGTCCCTGGGGGAGGAGGGCAGGAAACTGCCAAAGTATCTCTCTCTCGTAGCGTTCGGGTCCCTGGGGGTGATAGCGTGCAGCTACTTCATAGTGGACTCCGCCACGTACATCGCCCTCGGGCTGGGCGTGTCCAAACTGGTCATCGGAGCCACCATCGTGGCCTTCGGCACCAGCATCCCCGAGCTCGCAACCAGCCTTGAGGCAACCAAGTCAGGGAGCATCAGCCTGGCCCTGGGGAACATCGTGGGCAGCGGGATACTGAACCTGACTCTGATACTGGGGACGACTCTGGTGCTGTCCGACCTGACGGTGAACATGACGGTCTTCACTAATCTGGCTGTCTTCAGCCTCATCTCCAACCTGTTCCTCTGGTACTTCCTCAGCGGGGACAGGATATGCTGGAGGGAGGGCGCCGTCTTGGTGGCCCTCTACGTGCTTTTCCTAGTCTCTACGCTGAAGGGCTAAAACGTCTTAGCCAGTATGCACCCGAATTGAGGAAGACACACGCCACGAAAATTGTAACACGGAAAAAAACATCAGCTGAAGCGTGTTAGCTAAAAACAATGCAAATCCAACCCCAAAAAAATGTACGTTCTGTACAGCCACTGTAATCTCAGGCTCACGCACCACCCAAAAAAAGTGGAAACACCAGCCACAGGCAACGCCCAGCCAACCTATAAAACCCGCGAATCTCCACACCAAACCGACACACATGACCAAGCCTGAGACAGGCGACAAAGCCCCAGACTTCACTCTGGTAAACCATGAGATGAAGCCCACAAGCCTCATGGACCACAGAGGCCGCAGGGTAGTCCTCGCATTCTACCCGGGCGCCTACACGGGCGTCTGCAAGAAGGAGCTCTGCACTCTGCGCGACAGCATAGCCCGGCTAGAGGAACTGGACGCCCAGATCCTAGCCATAAGCGTCAACGACCCATTCACCAACAAGGCCTTCCACGACGAAAACGACCTTAACTTTCCCCTCCTATGCGACTACAACAGGGAGGTCGTCAGGAAGTACAGCGTCGTCCACGAGAACTTCGCTGGACTCAAAGGCTATACGGCGGCGAAGCGCAGCGTCTTCATACTGGACGCCGGGGGCGTCATCAGGTACAGGTGGGTCTCGGAGGACCCCGGGGTGGAGCCCGACTACGCGGAGCTCGTGAGGCAGCTGGAGAAAATTTAGGCCACGCCCCCCCCTTTTTGGGCCGACGAGGGACCTTTCGGCGCCGAGTAAACGTTTAATAACCCTCGTTCCCCAGAAAAGTTGGAGATTCTATGATAAGCTACGTTAAGATATATGGCCCTCCGCTGCTGAAGGCCTTGAAGACGCTGGAGAAGGTCGCCGTCGGCATGCCCGAGGTCTGCATCATGGACACGAACATAATGGCTGGCCTCGACATCCCCAGGACGGGTACGAGCGTCATGGGGATGACGGAGCCGACCCTGGATACCCAGTACGGCGTCATGACGTTCTTCGGAGGCCAGGGCGCCATCAGCGAGAAGCGGTGCGACACCATCGTCAGCAAGAGCGGTGAGAGCCTCGGGGAGTACGACTTCTACTACGAGTGGTTCACCAAGCCCACCATGAAGCAGGTGCAGGACCTCATCGAGAGAATCGACGAGGCCCTGGCGCCGACAGGCGTCAAGTACACAATAACCACCAAGTAGCCGCCGTCACCAATTTTTTTCCATTGAAAAGGGATCAGGCCGTAGCTTGGAACCTGTTATGGTAGGCGAACTCTACTAGAGGCTTCCTCTCAGGGCGCTTCATCTCCACGGCGGCCTGCTGCTCCGACAGGTAGGGGTGCACGCCCTCAGCCTTCTTACCCACGTTGATCAACGTGATCACGCGGTACCCGTCAGGTACCCCCAGAGCCTCCCTGACCTTATCCGGGCTGAAGCCCGCTATCGGGTGAGCCACAAGCCCAAGCTCGGTGGCCCTCAGGATGAGGTACGCAGCCGCCATACCCGTGTCGAACTGGTAGTACTCCCTGTCCCTGATCACGCAGTCGTCCTCGGCCCTGCTCACGACAGCAACTATCATGGAGGCAAGCTCCACCCACTTGTTGCCCCTGCTCAGGGTCGTCCACATCTTCTCAAGGGCCCCGCGCTCGTAGACGAACACAAACCTCCAGGGCTGGTTGTTGTTACACGAAGCCGATAGGCCGGCGTGGGTCGCCAGGTCGTCCACCAGCTCCCTCGTGATCTTGACAGGCTCAAGGCTCCTGTAGGCGCGTCTGGCGTGGATTGCGTCCGTGACGTTCATGGTTTTATCCACCAGAAACTAGGTGTTGAAGAGGGTCCGGGGCTTATAAACGTCTAGTGGTGGTCATGCTCACCTGGCTTCCTCAGGTTGAAGACGGCTCTCTGCACAACCTCCGGGAGAGCGGGGTGTATGTGCATGGCGTCGGCTATGGGGTAGACCGAGCCGTCGCCCGCGTACATGACGTTGACCACCTCCTGGATGAGTACAGAGGCGCAGGGGCCCACGATGTGCGCCCCCAGAATCCTGTAGGACTCGTCCTCCAGCACAACCTTGACGAAGCCGTCCTCCTCGTCCATGGCTGCACCCTTGGCCGTGTCCCTGTAGTTGTACTCCCCCACCTGGACGCGTAGCCCCCGCCTCAGGGCCTCGGCCTCGGTCAACCCGACGCCGGCGACCTGGGGCCACGTGAACACGGCGTATGGCACCCTGTCATAGTCCAGGGGGTGGAAGTGGCCCTGCCTGAACCCGTGCCAAACGATCTCCGCCTCCTTGTTGGCGACGTGCTTGTACATCGCCTTTCCTATGGCGTCCCCGAAGGCCCAGATCCGTTTCTTGGTGGTCTCGTAGCTCTGGTTGACCCTGATGTATCCTCTCTCGTCGAGCTGTACGCCCGTCTTCTCGGGCCTGAGGAGGTCGGCGTTGCTCATTCTACCCGCTGCGACGAGGATCTTCTCGGCGGTGAACTCCTTCACCTGCCCGTCCCCCGTGGCTGCCTCTACCCACACGCCCTCGCCGCGCTTGTGGGCCTCCTTGACCTCTATGTCCGTCTCCACGTGCATCCTCTGCCTTAGGTTGGCTGTAAGCACCTCGCTGACCTCCGGTTCTGCACCCTTCAGAAGCTTGGGGCTCCTGCTGAGAATGGTGGTCTCGGTCCCCATGGCGGAGAAGAAGTGGGCGAGCTCGCAGGCTATGAGTCCTCCCCCAACAACTAGGATGCTCCCGGGCCGCCTGCGCATCTCCCAGACGTTGTCGCTTGTGAGATAAGCCACGCCCTCGATTCCCTTTATCGGGGGGATCAAGGGCCTGCTGCCCGTGACCAGGAAGATGTTGTCGGCGCTGACCTGTTTGTCGCCCACCTTCATAGTGTAGTCGCCGGTGAACTCGCCGCGGGCCGGGTAGTATGTGAGGCCCTCAACACTGCCCACGCTGTCCTCCATGGGTTTCCTGTCGTGCTCCACTAGCCGCCTCATGCGGTCCATTATGTACTCGAAGTCTATCCTATCGATCCTGGCGTGGACGCCGAGCCTCTCGGCGTGCTTTATGACGTTGACCAGGTCGGCAGGGTATATGACCATCTTTGACGGTATGCATCCCGTGTTCAGGCATGTGCCCCCCAGCCTGCCCATCTCCACGAGGGCGGTCCTGAGGCCGCTGTTGACGGCTGCCTCGGCGATCATCATGCCGCTCCCGCTGCCCACCACAAGTACGTCGTACTTCTCCATGTGGATGCCTTGGGAATGGCGTAAAATAAATGAGGAGCCTACTCCAGCTTGACTACGCCGTACCTTCTATAGTAGTCCAGCCACATGGCCTTCAGCTCGGGTGTGAGGCTGTCCTTTATGAGCCCATAGATGCTCCTGATGTTCTGGATGCTGTGGATCCTCACGCCCAGCTCCTGCTCCATGTACTGGACGGCGCTCCTGGGCTCCACCTTATCCCGGTCGCCCATGGCCTCCTGCCTGTCCACAGCTATGACCATGCCCACCACCTTGTGCTCGCCAAGGAGCCTGAGCTTGTCTATGGTCTCCACCTTGGTGATGCCAGTGGTTATCGTGTCGTCCACCACGAGGAGCCTCTGCCCGGGCTTGAAGTAGCCGGAGCCCACCAGCACCTGGTCGCTGCTCAGGTCCCCGTACTCCTTCGCCTCCTTCCTGTCGTACATGTAGCGTTTGCCCATCCCGTAGAGCTCGTTGAGGCCCTCGCACGTCAGGGCGGCCAGGCTTATGCCCTTGTAGCTGGGCCCGAACACGTAGTCGAAGTCGGGTATGTCACCGGTCTCCATCAGTAGGGCGATGTAGCTGGCGAACGCCCACTTGACCTTGGCGAGGCTCTCGCCGTCGGTGAGGGCGCCCAAGTTGATGAAGTATGGGCTGGGGCGGCCGCTCTTGAGGGTGAAAGGCTTATCGGGGCTGGTCTGGAGCCTGAGGGCTCCGCCCTTCAGCAGGACGTCCAAGAACACCTGCTCTATTTTACTCTTGCTCACGAGGCCGCTGCGCTCTATCCTGAACCTCTCGTTCTGTATGTTCTCCTGGATGGTCCCATAGTATGTGATGCTTCCGCAGTATGTGCAGTGGAGCTTGGTCTCCTCCAGCCTGCCGCCTTTCTCGACCCTGAACTTGGTGTTGGGCGCCCCGTACCTGGCGTTGGTGGGGCACAGCACGTTGGGGCAGTTGAAGGCGCTCTCAATGGTCTCTGGGACTGTTATCTTGCGCTTCTCCCTGACGTGCCAGTCGCTTATGATGTTGAGGGTAGCGTCGGGGGCCACGAAGGCTATTATGTCGATCTCGTTGGATGTGAGGTACGTTCCCTCGATCTTTATAAGGTCCTTGCTCCCCAGGCTTCTGCTGTCCACGTTCTGGGCTATGAGGGCGCGGGCGTCGGCCGGCAGCTTCAGCAGCTTCAGCACCTGGAAGGCTCTGCCGGCTGGGATGTGGTCGATCACTATGCCGTTCTCTATCTTGCTTACGAGTAGCTGCCTCTCAGACAAAACGTCACCAACTTGGATGGGCTTCGCTGCCTTGAAAAACCTTGCCATAAAAAAATTTTGGGTATGGTGTTTATGGGTCTGGGTGGACCTGTCCGCAGAAGCTTATGTCCACCAGCTTGTAGCATAGGCCTAGCTCGTTCGCCTCAGCCTCGATCTGTTCGATGCCGCATTCGATGTTGTCGTAGTACTCCGATGTCTTGAAGTTGGTGTAGGCTCCCGTGCACTCGGTGAAGGGCCCAAGGAACTCTTTCACGTGGAAGGCCACCGGGTGCAGCTCGCTGTAGTCGATCTCCAGCAGCACCGTTGTGACGCCGGGCTGGACTAGCTGCAGCCAGGCTAGGCCTCCTCCGCGCAGCGCGTAGCTGGCGTAGTAGGTGTCCTCGGCCGTGTACCCGTAGACTATGAAGCCCACGGTCTCGTTGAGGTCCTTGTATGTGGAGACTATGGCGTAGCCGACGTCGTCGTTGACGTCGACGCTGTCGTACCAGAGCTCGTCATCGGGCACTAGTACCTTGGTCTTCTCCTGCCAGTAGGGTCCCTGTGATGTCCGGGCCCAGCAGCCAGGTGCGTAGAAGCCGTCACCGTACTCTGAGAAGACGAAGGCGTCTGTGAAGTCGTTGAAGTACTCGGCCGCCAGGTTGACGAGGGGTCCGCCCACGACGATGATGTTGCTGCTGCTGATGGCGTACGGGTAGATCAGCTCGCCTGACCAGTCGTCTGGTGTACACCAGTCGTCCTTGAAGGCCGACCTGTTGTCGCCGCCTACATGGTCGTAGTGGAAGTCGAACCTACCCGCCAGGCCGTCTGTGAAGCGCCTCATCAAGTAGGGCATGGTTGGGCCGAAGTCCTCCGCCTGTATGTCCAGGCCGCTGAGCCACGTCTCCTTGTTCTTCCAGTCGCACCAGGTGGCCGCGATCATGCCCGTGCCGATGCTGTCGGAGGCCAGGCTAGGCTCACCCACGACGATCCATTCCCATCGTCCGTCCTGCCATAGGCTCTCCTCGGCGTTCATCAGGTACGTGCTGTAGAGCACCTTGTAGTAGTCGTAGCCACTGAAGGTCTTGAGGAAGTGTACAGTGAACGGGGTGATTGTGTAGTCGACGTCCCTCTCAAGCAGCAGGGCCGGCAGTACACTGGCAGAGTCATAGAGGATTACCTTCTCGTCGTTGTTGCAGTAGTAGCCCCACTTGGGGTACATCACCAGACTGTGGTTCCCTTCCAGGCAGGTCCTCTCGTTGCCGTACTTGTCGTTGAGGTGCGCCTCAAGGGTCACGTCGACCCCCTTATAGGTCCCTTTCTGGGCCCACCTGAATGTGGTCTTGTTGGTCGCGTCCTTGAGGTCCCACGGGTTGAAGACCTCATCGAGCTGGTATGTGACCTCCTTGTCTATCCTGTAGTATCCCTGGTAGTCTGGCATGTCCGGGTCTAGAGCGTTATTGTAGTCGGTGAGGCCGTAGACTGAGACGCACCTGAACTGCTGTGTGCTGTTCTCCGGGTGGTCGTAGTCTAGGTCGAAGTCCCACTCGCCGAACACATAGGGTACCTTGGGCTCCGCTAGCATGCCGTATGAAATGCTATCGGCTTCAAGCTCGTTGCACTCGTACGGGATTATCTCGTGTTCCTCGTGTCCCTTCATGAACCTCTTGTACACGATACAGAACTGGTCGCCGGGCACCCAGTAGTCTGCATCGATGACCACGTACCCGTTCCACGTCCAGTGGAGGCCTGGGACGAGTTTGATGTACTCTCCCTGTACGTTCATCTTAAACACCCAGGGCTCTTCGCTCCACTCGCAGGCTCCCCTCGGGTAGCTCACGAGCTCGTCCTGTAGGTCGATTACTAGGTTCATGCCGCCGTCTAGCCACAGGTAGTTGGGCCACAGCACGTTTGGTGGCAGGGCTGTAGGTACGCTGATGTACTTTTCCTCGGTCTCCATGGTCTCCAGCTTTCCTGGGATGTCGTCGCCGCCTAGGTGGTCCAGGCTGTCGACGTTGGTGACCCACTTGCTTATGAGGTTGGGCCAGAAGGCCGCGAAGCCGACGAGCTCCTCGTCGGCGTTGATCATCTGGGCCACGTCGAAGGTGACGGGTTCGCCCCCATCACACGGGTAGTAGAATGGGTGTTTCCAGTACTTTGTGCAGAAGCCGTCGTAGAACTCGGCCCAGGCCTCGTTGTTGGACTCTGTGCCGATGTCCCACTCGCCTCTCTGGCTGAACTCGATCTGGAAGGGGCCCTCGAACTTGTTGTCATCGCATCGCTTGACGTCCTTGATCTCCATGACGTACTTCTTCACCTTGTTGAAGACCAGTTGGGTGGTTATCTCCACGAGGCACTTGCCGGTTTGCGCCGGGTCCTTGTCGTAGATGGTGGTCTTTAGCAGGTAGA
This sequence comes from Bathyarchaeia archaeon, assembly GCA_036396185.1. Taxonomy (GTDB): domain Archaea; phylum Thermoproteota; class Bathyarchaeia; order TCS64; family TCS64; genus RBG-16-57-9. The sequence goes on from DASWLJ010000019.1 coordinate 10,531, forward strand.
TGGCCTTCCTCGGTCCGTCGTAGATGAGGCGGATGTCATCCGTCTCGGCCCAGCCGCTTGTCCTTCTTCCGCCGTGCTGGTCGCCGGGGGCGCTGCCGTCCTTGGACTGCTGCGCCTGTTTCCAGTCGCCGCCGATTCCACTAGTGTCGCTGTTGTCCGAGAATAGGGCGTAGGCCCAGATGCTTCTCAGTTTGTTTTGCTCGGTGTAATGTATCTCCATGACCCAGCCG
>DASWLJ010000020.1:0-17376 GCA_036396185.1 Bathyarchaeia archaeon
GTGTAGTTCCAGACCTGGATGGTGACTGTGACGTTCTCGACGCTGTTGTGGGTGACCACCGTGAAGTTGAGGTTGGGCGACTGGTTGTCGGTGACGTCCGTGAAGATGAACTCCGTCTGGGCCGTGTACCCGACGTAGTAGGTGGTGTTGAGGGCCACGTAGTCGAGGTTCAGGTCGAACTGGTCGTACATCCTCCCCGTCAGCTTCACCCTCCACCACCCCGTCCCGTTCCTGTAGTTCTCGGGGGTGCTGGAGATGATCTGGCTCCTGGTCTCGTCTAGGTCGGCTGTCTCGACCGTGTAGCCTATGTAACCGTCGCCTGCGGTGGGGTAGGAGCCAGAGTTGTAGTCGTAGAGCTGGAGCTGTACCCTGACCGACTCGTTGGTCCAGGCGCCGTCCGTCGTCCACTCCAGCTGGTCCCACTCGTAGAGGTTGCTGGAGCCCAGCAGCTCAACCTCAGCCGTGTACTCTGGGCCCCAAACGTGGATGAGTGAGACGTCAAACTGCCACGTGTCCCTCAGCGCATCTGAAGCCTCTGAGCCTCCCCTGACCCTGATGGTGAGGGTCGCGGAGTCCAGGTACGAGGCGATGGACACGTTGTTCCAGCCGGCTGCGAGGTCCGCGAACAGATTGTTCCAGGTGCTGTTGTACCAGACGTCCACCAGGATGTCCTCGGCCCCCATGGTTCCCCCGTACACGCACAGCTCCTCGTTCTGCTCCCAGAAGTCCGCGCTCGTCCACTGGAACTCCTGGTCGAGGCTGTACTGGGCCGTCTCGTTGGCCCAGACCTTGATGAGGCACGCGTCGATCTGCCATGTGTCCTGGGTGGTGTCGCTGGTCTCGGTTCCGCCTATGTACCTGATGGTGAGGGTTTCGCTGGTGAGCCAGCCGGATATGGAGACATTGTTCCAGCTGCTGGCTGTCAGGTCGCTGAGGAGCGTGTCCCAGCTCGACGAGGAAGTGTTCCAGACCTGGACCCTCAGGTCCTCGGCGCCGGTCGCCCCCGCGTATATGCACAGCTCCTCGTAGGGGAGCATGTAGTCCGCGTCGGTCCACTGGACCTCGAGGCCCAGCTCACAGTTTTTTATCTCTTTCTTTATGGTCACGACGTCGACCCAGATCGTCTCACCGTTGGCCACGCTGATGGCGTAGAACCGGATCTGGAAGTTGCTGATGAGGTACTGGCTATCGGTGACGTTCTGCTCCCAGAAGAGCCATGTGTCTTCCGTAACGGTGTCCAAGTCCTGTATGGTGTCCCACTGGGTCCCGTCGTAGTACTGGAGGAGGAAGTCGTCTGCGTCGAGGTCGTCGTCTCTATACCAGAAGCTGACGTAGATGGAGGACGCGTCGGAGCAGTCCATGCTGGGGGTGTAGAGATAGCCTGAGGCGGTACCAAAGGCAGGCCCGTCGAAGTCCGCCGAGTATGTTCCCTGGTAAGCCTGCTGGTTCTCCCCGTTCCAGGCTCCCGTCTCGCTCCACCCCGTTGGTGGCCACGTGCCCTCGAAGCTCTCGGCGTTCACCAGGGTGATGTTGTACTTCCAGCTCTCCGTCAAGGTGTCGTACACGGAGTCGGGGCCAGCCTGCTGCGACGCGAAGCTCGAGTGGGTCCCCTTGTCCGGGGACGAATCGACGTCGCTCGAATTATCGTCTACAGGGTCCTCCCTGAGGCCGCTCCCCAGCAGCCGGATGAACGCCGCGTCCACCTGCCACGTGTCCTGGCTAGCGTCGCCGGTCTCATCCGTGCCCTTGAACCGGATTGTGAAGTCCCCGCCCGTGAGATACGTCCCTATGGTGTAGTTGTTCCATGAGTTGGCCGTCAGGTTCCCGAGGGTCACCCACTGGCTTGAGCCGATGTTCCAGTACTGTACTGCGAGGTCCTCGCTGCCCGTGTGGGCGCCGGTCCTTATCGCGAGCTCGGCCCCCTGCAGGTAGCTGACAGGCTCCGTCCACTGGACCTCCTGGTCGATCAGGTAGTTGGTGGCCGCGGACCAGACGGCCCCGACCATGGCCTCTCGCGTGTTCAGGTTGTTCCAGCCGACCGTTATGCTTCCGGAGCCTGCGTTCTCGTGGTCACCCAAAGCTCCTCCGCTGCTCGTGAGCAGCGCGGTTTCAAGGTTGACGACGTTGTTCGTGTTGGCCCAGGAGTTGGTGCCACACTGCACGGCGGCGGCCACCACTATGGAGCCGGCGTCGGCGACCGTCAGGGTGACTGCCGTGTTGCCGCTGACGGCGTTCGTGTGCGTGTCGTAGTCGTCCGGGGCTTCCTGGGCCACGCCCGTGTACTCCGCCACCGTGACGTATATCTCCCTGTCTATCGCCTGGGAGACGGTGACGCTGATCCACTTGTCACCCGTGGTCGAAGGAAGCAGGGCCTCGTTCATGTACCACATGCCAGCGAAACCCGAGTACCCCGTCCCTACGGTGACGGTCGCCACCGTCGCCATGGAGACGCCGTCGAAGGTGACGCTCGCCGAAGCAGTTGCCTCAGCATCCTCCCAGGTGACGGCCACCACCACGAGCCTGTTGTTGCCAGCGCCGGTCTGAAGATTGTACTGGAAGCTGTGCGAGCTGGCGCCCGTCGCGCTGTTGCTCTCGGCGGTATCCACAAGGTGTACGCCGCTTGCCTCCGACAGGGTGGAGTAGGTTGAGTCCAGGCTCTGCATGTTGTTGAAATTTGTCAGGCTGCCCTTGTCCGCTGAAGAGTCGACGTCGCTCGTGTCGAGGTCGACGTAGTCCTCCACAAGGCCCCCGAAGTACTGCTCCCTCAGCGTGTCGTATGCCGCGTCGGGTCCGGCCTGCTGGTCCGTGAAGTCGCTGCTGAAGCCCTTGTCGGCGCTGGAGTCGACGTTCGAGGCGTCGCTGTCGACGGGATCCTCCACGTTCGGGTTGTCGCTCAGGTAACTCCTGAAGGACATGTAGACCCCGTTGTCGCTAGCAACGTCGCCGACGGAGCCTGAGAGCAGAGTAGTATTTCCAAGCAGATTGTAGGCGGAGGGATTGTACTCTGCCTCACTGGTTGAGGACCCTGCGGCGTCCACTATGAAGAAGTCGCTGTCGACGGCGTTGACGTCGTCGGGCGTGGCCCCAGACGCGTATACGCCGTGCGTGACATTGTAGTCGTTGGGGTAGAAGGTGGTGGAGTGGGAGTCCACAAGGACGGCTGCGCTTGTGGCGTTCATGTACACGGTGCTCGTCCCGGAGGTCCCCTCCTCGAGTACGACGTCCGAGCCCGTGATGGAGGTCTTCATACCGGAGTCGAAGCCGTAGTAAACCCGTGTGTGAACCTCGTTTAAGGCGACCAGCGCCAACAGTACTATGATAAATTTCTTGGTAGAGGCACGCATGCGGCTTCACTCCCGTCGTGGGTATCTGTCATGGTCGACCTCCTCGAGCTCATCCTCCTTCGTCACGTGCACGAAGTCGACGGGGTTGTACTCCTCGGAAACCTTCTCGTATATGATGTTACTCTGCTCCTTCTCCTCCTTTCCTCTTTTTTCCAACAGTTTAGCGATGAACCTGAGTATCGACTCCTTAAACGATGAACCCGGCCTCTTATCCGGCTCAAAATACATCGATACTCCTGCGAACAGGATCATGAAGCTGATCAGGAACAGCACGGACATCCAGTCAGCCACTATATCCGATCTCATGAACCACGGGATCGGTAACTCGTTCTTGAACACAGTGATTATGTATGCTCCGAGCACTGTGGACGGGAACGTGAAGCCACCGAAGAACATGAGTCCCTTGGCGGCGCTTCTCTTAACTAAGAATAAATAGGCTGAAACCGCAAAAGATGAAGCTAGGAACGCACCCAGATAAAACACACTGTACCAGAACCTGCTCTCCACAGTGAACATCCCCTCGAAGACCCGGCTCACGTACAGGTGGCCGGTGCCAGCGATGGACAGCAACTGGAAGAAGTAAGGCACAGCCATGGGGAAATGGGAGTCATAGAGGCACGTAATAATACTCAGCACTAGGAACATGTCCAACGCGTAGAGTATCAGCAGCTCCGGGGCGTATACTCCCATCTCCGATTACATCTCTCTTCAGGTTTCGCCTCTTTGGGTAGGGATTAGACTTACTCGTCTACATCTACAGCGATCTCGATCCAACAGGACACCACGTTCGCGCCCGGCGCCGCCCTCGTCTCCACCTGGAGAGTCCACTCGGTCGCCGCCGGTAACGTTATGTAGGCTGTGGGGGCTCCCGGCACGTTCCAGGTGTCCCCAGTTGTAGTGTACGTCAGGGTTCTCTGTGTCACCCCCGCCCTATCGACTAGATTGAACTCTATCGACGTGAAGTTGCCTATGCTCACATCTCCGGTAGTAGGGCCTATGGCCACAGGCCTCAGCCTTATGTCGTGGGCGGCGGCATCGGTGTTAGTTAAGTTCACTGCCTGCTCGTAGTACAGGGTGACGTTGGCGTACGCGTTGAATGAGAGCCTACAGTAGGTTTCGTTGGTGCCCGCGGTGTATCCCGCGGCCGTGGAGTCGTCACCTGCCGTGAAGTGAACCCTCGCTTCAACGATGCCAACCGTGTTCTCTTGTAGGAGACCGTAGTACACGTTTGTGCTAGTTGTGGCAATAAGTAAAGCTGATATCATCAGGAGACCAAGTTTTATGCTCTTCCTGTTGAAGAAATCTGCTATTCTTCCTCTTTTCTTCATTATGGTCGGTCATATGAAATGAAAAATCTTGATAAAGACTATGGATTTTTAAACAGTATAATGATCAATGTTTATTTTAGTTATCAACTTACAATATCGTTTCTCGTCAGGACGAGGAAAAGTATCTTGTCACCCTGTTTCCTGCCCTCGTCCTCGTCGAAGTAGTCCCACTCCACGTAAAGTTCTTCCCAGTAGGGAAGGTCCGAGGCCTTCAACTGTTTCTCGTACTTTATCTTCACGAACTCCTCAGGGTTTACCCTGCTGAAGGTCCACTCGGTCCCCCAGTCCACGAAAACGAGGACGTTGAACGCCGGAATAGTGCCGTTCTGATCCAACCAGGCCGTCACGGAGCCCTCAGTGGAGTTGTAGTACGCCTTGTAGACGACGAAGTCGACGCCGGGGGCCTCCTCGCCGAGCGCCCCCAGTAGAAGGTTTACCATGTACAAGGAGAGAAGTATGATCGAGGCCACGAACACCATCTTTACGGCCAGCCTACCCGGCACGGTTTGCTCAGTCATGGCTTAATTCGCTATAACGGCCTCCGCCCTCTCCCTCTCCTCTTCCTGGCCCAGCTCCGCTATCATCATTCTTACCTTGAAGTAGTTCAGCCTCCGGAGGCTTATCCAGTCCTCGAACTCCGAGAGTTTACCTGATGGCTGCGCCCTCTCCCGGTGGGGGTAGAGCTCACCCATCCTCTTCTTTAACTCGAGGGATGCGATCATCCTCCTGGCCTCTAGGTAGGACAGTTTGTTGCCGTTGATCCACTCTTCGAGTTCGCCCGTGTAGTCGTCGGGTTCTGCCGCGGTCGGCTCCTGTTCCTCAGCGGCCCCACCGCCAAAGAATATCTTGTAAGTCCTTATACCGTCTGAGCTGTCCTGGATCTCGACTCTCTTGCAATCAGGGCTCTCTGGCTGGCTAACAGCTTCGACCCGTTCAACTGGCTTAGGGGGTTCAGGAAGTCGGGGCGTCGCAGGCGCCTCCCGAGGCGCGGGAGAATTAACGCTGTGTATCTTGGGCGCCACGATGCCCGTTAATAGGTTGATCTTGTACTCCATGGGGTCGAAGTCGTATTTGTCTCCGAGGTAGTACAGTACGTCGTTCACCTCCTCGATCCTCATGCCCTTCTCGTTGACGTACCTGACGAAGTACCTGAGATCGTCCAGGTCCGCCCCGTCTATGCGTATGAGGTCCAAGGTTAGACGCCCCTCCTCAACGAGACGATCATCAGCGCGACTATCGAGGCTATCCCCAGGGGCGACTGTGCGAACAGGATCGGGATGCCCAGGTACGGTACGACGGCGACGTTCATCCCTATTATGTTATCAGCGGGTATCTCGTAGGTGTCGAGAGGCGCGTTGTCCCCCTTCGTCCTGAAATACGTCTCACCCGCTTCCTGCCTGATGCCGATGACCCGGTGAGTTATGCGTGGGGGCAGCAGGTCCAGCATCTCGTCCGGGGTCATGAACAGGACGACGTCTCCGACCTCCACGTCCTCGACACTCACCCCCCTGAACACGAGAATGTCCCCCTCGTGGATCGTGGGCTCCATGCTTCTGCCGACGGAGACCGCCAGCGGCTCACTGATGTTCAGCGTGTTTTGCAGGTACAGGTACCCTAGGAAGAATGGGAGAAAGAATAAGCAAAGTTTCTTTATTCGCAGTAAGACGCCGATATTAATGTAGCTGCTGTCAGGAGCCTGCACACTGTTCCGAAGCAGACATTATCCATATGTAGATTATGTTAAATTGATATAGAAGACGGATACATCAACGGCCGCCCCTTTCCTCGACCTTCTCCATGTAAATGTAGTTGCCGTCAAGCACCGTCCTGACCGTATACGTCTTCGAGCCTATTACCCTAGCCTCCACGCCCGGCGGAGGGAGAAGGTTCTCAAGCTCACCCACTGGTCTCTGGCTGCGTCCACCGGCTTCCTCGGGTGAGCCATGCGCGGCCTGCGCCTCGTTTACGCCCATCCTCTCCAATATTTTCTTGTTCTTGATCTCTAAGCCGAACACTTTTCTGATCAGCTTGTTTTTAACCTGTTTACCGGTTCTCTTCTTGTGGCTCTCTGAGCCTTCTTCTTCCTCTGAGCCCGTAAAAAACTCTACTAACTCTATCCCTATGATAATAACTATTATCAGTATACTTACATTTTTAACGTTTACATATTCCATTAGTTTGAAGTAGATATCTATTATTGATGATATTAAATCCATCTTTACTTAGAAGCCTCCTTCAGAGACGATATATTACTCTGTGTGTCGTTCACGGTGACACACACTTTGATGATACAACCGTACATATAATTTAAATCGCCTTCATCCTCATTGACGCCAAGATGGTTAGTTTTAGGCGTAGCCCATATTTCATACTGTTAGCGGGGCTATTGGTTGGCCTGCTGGTCGTCTCCCTGGACGTTCTGGTGGACTACTTCTTTTTCTACGAGGGTAAGACGATCATCGACGTGTTGGCCAGGAACATGAGCCCCATGTCCGTCTGGGGCCACGGGCTCCTCGTCCTGAGCTACGTCGGGTTCAGCGTGGTCGTCTATTTTCTTCAGAAAAACGTGTCGGAGGAGACCGGCAGGGTGGACTCCTTCCTGTTTCAGCTGCTGGACTCACTGAAGTCTCTTCGCTATAACCTGTACAACATAAAGATGGCCATCCACGTGGCAAGGTACGGCATCGAGCCGCCCGAGGACATGCTGACCCTGGTGGAGCAGAGAATAGAGAAGTCCGTGTGCCTCATAGACGCCTATCTCAGTGGCTCAAACGGTGCACAGGAAGACGAGCCCATTAAAGAATCAGTGTAGACGGTTTACCGTATAGAATGGGTCCCCACATCCCCTTTTAGGGTTCGAGGGCGTTCTCTGATCCCCGGATACCCATCTTATCCCTCTTATACGAGTCCAGAACGGCTTTCCTGAAGTCGACCTTGACACGCTTATACGGGACCTCATCATGGGAGATGCGGGTCAGCTGAATCTCCTCGGGGAACAGGACGTGTTCTCTGGTCGTCGGAACGTTCTGAAGTTTCATGACACTCTATGCTCGCGCAGGTTGTATAGAAAGAACACCGTGGAACCATCGTTTCGGCTCAATGTTGAGGCCCGGCGCCCCCATTTTCACCGTCCCCCCACCTCCACGGCGCTGCGGCCCCCTTAAAAACGGGGCGAGGCTGGTTTGACTCGCCATGAGCCCCTCCTCCACGCCTGGGCCGAGCCCCGCGGACGCCTTCGAGACGGCCCTGGCCGTGATGGAGAGGCGCAGCGGGGCTGAGAGGCTCACCACGGGCAGCGGCTCCCTGGACGCGCTCATAGGCGGCGTGGAGCCGGGCGGCTTCTACCTGTTCTACGGGCCGGGCGAGGACGACGCGCTGGACGGGTTCATCCACAGGCTCATCTTCGAGGCCGTCCGGCTGAGCCCTGAGCGGGAGACCATATACGTCCTCTGCGGCAATTACAGGCGCTCCCGCACCGTGGTGGACCTGGACTACCTCATATCCCTGTTCGTGGAGGCAGGCATGGACGTGGACGACGGGCTCACCCGGATCCACATGGTGTACGCCTTCTCGGAGCGCCAGTTCATGCGGGTCCCCAAGCTTGTTGAGGGGATAATGAGGGACTCCGGCGACATGGCCCTGGTGGCGGTCCAGCAGGTGGCCAAGCTGTTCTACGGCGAGGACGCCGTCAGGTTCGAGGACCCCGCCGAGTTCACGGGCGTCGTTTCAAGGCTGAGGCAGCTCTGCTACGAGGGGGGCGCCGCCCTGGCCGCGACGTGTCGCCCTGCGGGGAGGGGCACGGTGCCTCTCCCTGAGGGGGGCGTCTACCTGAGGCACGCGGCCACGGTCATCGTGTACCTGAGGCACCTCAGCGACGGCCGCATGTCGGCGCACTTGGTGAAGCACCCCGAGTCGGCCCTCGCCGGCAGGAGGGTCAGCTACCGCGAGGAGGGTTTCAGCTGGGCCGGGTGATGAACGGCTCCATGAGGAGCAGGCTCCAGGACGCCATGGGCCAGCTGGACTCCAAGTACAGGGCCGCGCTGAAGGACGACCGGATGCAGGAGGCCTTCGGCGACCTCTGGGACGTGTGGTCCAGCGAGATGGGGGCCATGATCAACTCCGAGGTCCTCTCCTCCCTGGACCTGCTCCTGCTGACGGCCGCCGTGGACAACAGGAGGAGGCTCATGGAGCTGGAGCGCCGGCTGGAGGGGCTTGGGCGTGAAGACCGTTGAGGGGTGGCTCCTCGGGGTCCAGGTCAGCGGCTGCAGGGCGGTGCTCTGGGTTAAGACGGTGGGCGGCCGCGTCAGGCTCATAGACGCCTACAGGCCGGACCTGTACCTGGAGCCCAGGGGCGTCGAGGCCGGGCACCTCCGGTACCTGCTGGAGGAGAAGGACGACCTCAGGGACGTCACACTGGAGCGCCGCGTCTCCTCCCTCAGGGGCATGGAGCTCAAGACGGTGCTCAGGGTCCAAGTGGACGCCGCTGAGGTTTACCGACGCGTCGTCTCCCGGCTGGAGGCCAGCCCCTTCGTGGAGGCCGTCTACGACGTGGACATGAGCCACGCCCAGCGCTACCTCTGCGACAGGGGGCTCATACCCATGGGTAGGCTCACGGCCGAGGTGGGCTCAAGGGGCCGCGTGAAGACCATAAGGTCCCACCCCCTGGACCTGGCCCCCAGGCCGCCGCCCCTCAGGGTCCTACGCTTCGAGATCAGGTGGAGCAGCGGCGAGGCCCTCCGAGTGCTGGAGGACGAGGACCGGGGCGAGGCGCCGCCCGCTCTGGTGCCCGTGGGGGAGCTCCTCGGCTTCCTAGACGAGGAGGACCCGGACATCATCGTGTGCACCACCCGGGACCTCTCCGACGCCCAGAGGTACTGCAGGGCCAACGGGCTGCCCCGGTTCGGCGTGGTCAAGGGCGACGAGGCTCACCTCTGGAAGGGCAGGGTACACGTGCAGCCCCACACATACGATGCCCTGGGCCTCGCCGGGGTGGCCGAGAGGGTCCAGTACAACAGGGAGGACCCTCAGACATCCGCGGACTGGGGCTCAGGCCGCGCCATAGAGAGCAGGCAGTGCTACGAGGCCCGCACCCGCGGCATACTGATACCCAGGTCCGGCGACTTCCAGCCCGTCATGACCCTCTGGGAGATGGCCCACCTGGACCACGGCGGCCTCATACTGACGCCTGACGTGGGCCTCCACGAGAACGTAGGCGTCCTGGACTTCGAGAGCATGTTCCCCAGCCTCATGGTGACCCGCAACATCAGCTACGAGACGGTGAGGCAGCGGACGGGCGAGGGCTTCGTCGTGGACTTCACGAGAGAGGCCCTGGACAGGCGCCTACACTTCAAGCACATGCGCAGGACGCTGGAGGAGGGCTCACAGGAGTGGGCCTGGTGCGAGGGCAGGCAGGAGGCCCTCAAGGCCGTCCTGTTCTGCACCTACGGGTACAGCGGCTGCTGGGCCAACAGGTTCGGCAACTTCGACACATTCATGGAGATAAACCGCGTCGCCCGGGAGACCCTGGTGGAGAGCATGAACGTGGCCAGGCGCCGCGGCTACAGGGCCCTCTACGGCAACAACGACAGCCTCTTCCTGAAGCGCCCCGGCGCGGCCCCCGAGGACTACAGGGCGCTGGCCGACGAGATATCGGCCCACACGGGCCTCTCCATGGCCGTGGACAAGGTGTTCAGGTACCTGGTGCTTCTACCCCAGAAGGGGGAGGAGCGGACAGGCGCGGCCAACAGGTACTATGGCAGGACCGTGGAGGGCCGCTACGTCCACAGGGGCATAGAGCTGAGGCGCAGCAACACGCCGCCTTACGTGGCCGGCGTCCAGGGGCGGGCCATCGAGGCCCTCCTGGGCCGGGGCACGGTGGAGGAGGTGTGCACGCTGGGCGTGGACGCGGCCGTCGCCGTCATAGAGGAGGCGTGCAGGCGCTTGAGGAGGGGCACGGTGCCCGAGGAGGAGCTCTGGGCCACCACGGTTCTCAGGAGGAGCCCCGCGGGCTACAAGGCCAAGCTGCCGCACGTGGCCGCCGCGGAGGCCCTGGAGCTCCAGAGGATGAAGGTGGACGCCTGGACCCCTGTGAACTACGTCTACGTTGACGCGGGGCACAGCAACAGGTTCAGGAGGGTGAGGCCCGGCGGGTACGGCGGCAAGGTGGACGCCGAAAAGTACGTGGAGCTGGTCAGGGAGGCGGGCCGCAGCGTCCTCATGCCCTTCGATGTGGAGCTCGACGAACCCGGGCCCCAGCCCGTGCCCCTCACCCGGTTCATGTAGCCGCGGGAGCGGCCTCGCCCGGCCTAGAAAATGGACTTAAAGGTCATGGCTGTGCGCCTCCAGCGTCGCCGCGACCCACGCCGGGCCGTCGAGACCCATCTCCACGCCCTCCCTCAGGATGTTGAGGACCAGCCTACCCGAGTCTGTCAGCCTCACGTCCACGGGGTCAACCGCCGTCCCGTAATCCAGAAGCCCCAGCTCCTTCAACACCTTGGCGTTGAACTTGAGGGTGGAGTAGGGCACGCCCCGGCTCTCGGAGAGCTCCACGAGGATGCGGGTTATCCTGTCGATCCTGTTCTCCACCGTCGAGAGAATCAGGACCTGATTCTCGTTCAAAGACCTGTTCAGAAGCCTGCCTAGAGAAACTATGCGGCTTCCGGTTAACCGAATTGGCGGCTCAAAGTCACCACTTCCTTATGGGGGCATCTCATAAACTAATAATATTATCGGTGAAGCTAGCCCGACAAGTTTCATTAGCCGTGAACCGCCTGAAGATCAAGATAGTTTATATGATGTGTGTGAGGGAAATTTTTAACCTCCAATACCACTTAACAGACACCACTCACTCTTGGAATGTATAGGTCTGAACAGCGTTCTTGAGGGTGTCGGCGGCGATGACCAGCTTGATCTTCAGGAACTCCAGCTCCTGCTGGTACCTCTGCCTGAGCTCGCGGCGGCTCTCCACCAGCATGGCTGTCTCCCCGGGCTGGGGCCCGCCCGGGCTCCTCAGGTTGTCCAGGGCCTTCATGGGGTCGCTGATCTTCTCAGCGATGCTGCCGCTCACCTTGATGTCCTTCCCGTAGAGCTCCTTGGCCACCCTCTTCACGTCCTCGGCCTTCAGCTGCTCCAAGGTCCTGCCCTCCTTGACGAGGTTGTTCACCACGGTGGCTGTGACCTTGTAGGCCTCCCGGAAGCTGAGGCTCTCCAGGAGCACCTCGGCCAGCTGGACGCTGTAGATGAAGCTGCCCCTGGTCTGGGCCAGCATTGCCTCCTTGTTCACCTTCAGGGTCTTGATGATGCCTGTGAAGACCTCGACGCTGGTCTTGGCTGTGTCGAAGGCCCTCCAGAGGGGAATCTTGGTCTGCTGGAGGTCCTGGTAGTAGCCGGTGGGGAGGCCCTTCACCATGGTGAGGAGCTCTGTGAGGGCTCCGTAGACCTCGCCGGACTTGCCCCTGATGAGCTCCATGGTGCTGGGGTTCTTCTTCTGGGGCATTATGCTGCTGCTACTGCTGTACTCGTCGCTGAGCTCAACGTAGCCGTACTCCCTGCCGCTCCACATGACGATGTCGGCGGCCGCCCTGCTCATGTTGGCCATGAGGATGCTGAGCACCGAGGCGGTTTCCACGGCCCAGTCGCGGCTGCTGGTGGCGTCGATGCTGTTGTCTTGGATGGCGTCGAAGCCCAGGAGCTCGCTGGTCCTGAGCCTGCTGATCCTCAGCGTGGTGCCGCCTACGGCTGTAGAGCCTAGGGGGTTCATGTTTACGCGCTCGTAGCACTGCTTTATCCTGAGGTAGTCGCGGAGGAACTGGTCTGCGTAGGCCAGCAGGTAGTGGGCAAACGTGCCTATCATGGCGTGCTGGCCGTGGGTGTAGAGCACCATGGGGGTCTCCAGGTGCTCGTTGGCCTGCTCCACTAGGGCGTCCACCATCTTAAGGACGCCTTCAGCGATCTCTATGAGTTCCTTCCTAGTCACCATTTTGAAGTCCAGGACCACCTGGTCGTTGCGGCTTCTGCCTGCGTGCATCATGCCGCCCACTTCGATGCCTATCTTCTTGATTACCTGGGCCTCGATGTACTCGTGGATGTCCTCGTACTCTGCTCCTACCTCCACCTGGCCTTGGACCCAGGCTTCTTTCACCTCTTGAAGGGCTTCGAGTATCTTCTTCAGGTCCTCCTTCTCCATGATGCCCTGCTCGTGCAGCATTATGTCGTGGGCCATGGTGCCGTCGACGTCCTCCTGGAACATGCGGAGGTCCTCGACGACGCTTGTGTGGAACCTGGCGGTTCTGTCGTCAAACTCCTTGGCTAGTCGTGTTCTGAATAGGCTTGACAAGTTGTCTCACTGTTGCCTAGTTTCAATCGATGAAGTGTTTAAATACGTTTTGAATCGGATGGACCGTAACGGGGCCCACGTGCCCCATCTAGGGCTTAGGCATGCGCTCTTTCTGGTACGCGCCGCTGTACCCTTTCTCCACCTGGCCGGTGTAATAGAATATTAGCTGGGCTATCCTGGCGTCTTTCTTGAGCCTGATGCCGTGGGGGTTGTGAACAACCAGTAGGCTGCTGCTGCGTCCCTGGTAGCCGGGGTCCCACACGGCGGTGCCCAGGGTAGCGCCGTTGCGGAGAAGCGTGGACCTGGTTCTGGCTAAGGCTGCGACGTTTAGAGGCATCCTCACGGTCTCGTTGTACACAACCTTGTAGCATCCCTGGCCCAGGTTGAACCAGCCGTCGTCGTCAGGCGTCAGAGGCTCGGTCTCGGCCAGCACCCTCTCCTTGTTGTTGTAGTCCACGGCTCCTCCTCCTCTAAAAGCCTCTACGCTCTCCAGACTGATGTCGAAGCCGCTGGGCTGAAGCTGTGTGGCCATGTCGATGAAACCTGTGATTAGCTTGTGTTCCTCTATGAGTCTCCTTATCTCCTTGTCGTTGAGCATGCTGGCACCCTTTCAGAGAAATGATGCGTGGAGGTATAGAAAATTGTTGCTTCAGGTAGCCATGGGGACGTACTCGACGCCGGGTCTGCGCTGCTGACCCATCTTGTAGAGGCTCATCAGGGTGTACACCTCTAGGGGCAGCTCAGGGTAGGCGCACTGTCCGAGCAGATTGCATACTGTCTCAGACGTTATGGGGAAGTCGTGGGTGTACTTTCCGGTTACGAGGTCGCTTATTATGGCCTCAACTCTGTCGGGGGGATACTTGTCGCCTATGAGCTGCCTCACGGTGTCCTTCATCTGCTCGATGGCCTTGCGGGCTTCCTCGGCCAGGTACATGGTTTCATCGTCCGTGTCCTTGGGCTCCTTTTTCTCCACAACCTTCAGTATGCTTGAGGCCGCGAAGGAGCCGGTGCTTGTCCCTATCTGGGGGTCCACGGGACCCAGGACGGCGTGGGCGTCCATGAGTATCTCGTCTGCGGCTAGGGCGATGAGGGTACCGCCGCTCATGGCGTAGTGAGGCACCATAACGGTGGTCTTACCCTTGTGGGACTTCAATGCAAAGGCTATCTGGGTGGCGGCCAGGGCTATGCCGCCTGGCGTGTGGATAATGAGGTCTATGGGCTGGTCGTCGGGTGTCAGCCTGATGGCCCGGAGTAGGTCCTCGCTGTCGTCTATGTCTATGTACCTGCTGATGGGCAGACCGAAGAGGCTGAGGGTCTCCTGCCGGTGGATGAGCGTTATGACGCTGGTTCCCCGTTTTTTTCCTAGTTTAATGAGGGCACTTGACCTTGCGCTCTGAATGAGCCCCTGCTGTAGGCGGGGGTATATGAGGGTGAAGAACAGGAAGATGACCCATATGTTGCTGAGGAGCGCGTCTATTATTTCCATAAAATCAGAAGGTGTTGGGGAACGGAGGGGTTTAAACATTATCCGTGGGGTATGATCCAGTCACTCGCAATTCTGCGATTTTAAGGAGCTAACTTTCGTCTTTGTAGGTGAAGACGTCCTCGATCCTTGTGTCGAAGTGGATGGCTATCTTGAAGGCCAGGTCGAGGCTGGGGTTGTACTTACCTGTCTCTATGGCGTGGATGGTCTGCCTGGTGACCCCCAGCTCCCTGGCTAGCTGCTCCTGGGTGATGTTTCTGGTTGCGCGGAGGACCCTCAGGCTGTTCTCCACGTGCTCATCCTCCCATCTGGTTCCTGTAGTGCCAGTTGAGGAAGGCGTTCATCCCCAGTATAATGTTGGCCTGAAAGGCCAGCGCGTAGCCTAGCTGCTCCAAGTCTACGAGGCCCTGCCTTGAAGCGAAGACCAAGAGAATTCCTGCAGCAGCCATGAGGACGGTGGTGATTCCCAGGGTGGTTGTGGCGGCCCTCTGCCTTATGAGGCTGGTCCTTTCGTCCACCTGCACCTCGGCCACCCTCTGCTTGGCTGCGTAGAGCACTACCATGCCCAGTGTGACTGTGGCCAACAGCAGCGTGAAGCTGTCGTTGATGACGCTCACCGCCGCAACTATTCCCACGGCGGCGGCTACCGCGGCTTTAACTCTGTTGTACTGCTCCGTGTTCATACATCATCATGTAAAGCATACTATACATTGTGTAATATAAACTTTACTAAATGTAAGCTAAGCATTACATTTGCTGACTGACAGGGGAGAAGGGGAACCTAAGACTTGACTTGGGAGACGCCTTAGCCTGCGGCCCTCCTCCAAAGTAAGGCCACGATGAGGCACGTGGGGGCGAGCAGCCCCAGGGACAGGGGGAAGATGACCCCCGTGCCGTGGTTCTCTATGAGCCACCCCGCGAGGGTCGTGGTGATGGCCCCGAACAGGCTCACCATGACGAAGTTGAAGCTGAATCCCAGGCTCCTGTTCTCAGCGGGGCAGTTGGCGGCCAACATGCCATTCAGGAGGGGCATGTAGGCGGCCTGGAAGAGGCGGCTCAGGCCGTAGACGGCCACAACTGTCCACAGCAGGTTGAGGCCGGGGAAGATGAATATCAGCAGCCCTGTGGCGGCGATGACGGCTAACCCGACCCTGTACTTGCCATACCTGTCGCCGCTGACGCCACCTAGGAAGCTGCCCGCCAGACCGGTGAGGGGGCCCAGGCCTATGATGACGCTTGTGAGGCTGTAGCTCATGCCCAGGTCCCTGGTGAAGTAGACGGGGACGTAGGTGACCAGTATGTTGAAGACGGATTCTATGAGTGTGCTCATGGCCACGACCAGGACGAAGCTCAGGGTCAGTATGCTTCTCAGCCCCGCGAAGAGGTTCAGGTCCCTGCCCTTCCCATCTCCCTTCAGGTTCCTGCTTGTGTACCTGTGTGAGGCGACGGCGGTTACGGCTGTCAGCGCCGCCCATACGTAGAAGCTGTACCTCCACCCCCAGCCCTCCAGCAGGAGGCCCAGGAGGAGGGGTCCGGCGGCGAAGCCGAGGCTGGAGCCGATGTTGTGGATGCCCATGGCTAGTGTCAGCTTCTTGGGGTCGTACTCGCTGGCCATCCGTAGGCTGGGGGGATGGTAGAGGGTCGAGCCTATGGCGATTAGTGTGAAGCCGACGAGAAGGGAGACGAAGCTGTGGCTCAGGGGGATCACGATGGCGCCTAGAAGGGTTATGATGAAGCTCCAGGTGAGGACGGCTGAGGGGCGGCGGTCTGAGACCACGCCGGCTGGAATGTAGATGAAGACGTTGATGAACCGCGGCACCGAGGCCAGAAGGCTCAGCTGAACCAGGCTGACGCCCAGCTCCTCCTGTAATGGGAGTAGCAGCACGGGCAGTAGCATGGTGTAGACGTGGATCACGAAGTGGGTTGACGCCAGGAAGAAGAGGTAGGAGGCTCCCTTGCCCTCAGCGGCGGACATGATTCCCCGTAGGTGTCCGCCGCCCCCTATTAACTGTAACCGTGGGGCTAGACTGGGTCGAGGGGCCAGATGGGGCGCGGTATGTTGGTGTACTTGAACCAGCTTAGGTTGGGGGAGGTGAGGCCGGGTGCGTCCACCTCTATGATCTCCTTGCTGAAGGGCTCATAGGCCGCCCTGAAGTGGCCGCGGCTCTTCAGCACAAGTATCTTCTTGTCCGTGGGCTCGACGCCGTTACGCCTAAATATCTCCGGGTCGTTGGGGGCGTGGCTCTTCTCTGTGAGTATGATCTCTATGCCGTCCACGTCTATGACGGCTGTCCGGCCCACGTCTGCTGGGACTCCAATGGCCATGGCCTTGTGGATGAACCTGCCGTCGGTTATGGTGCGCACCATGCCCTCCACCTTCACAGGTTTACCGTGGAAGGTGTCCGTCTTGGCCCCTATGGGCATCTTGAGGGTGCCCTTGACGCCGACCCTGATGGCCTCAGCCACCGCCTCTGGGTCCTTGATGATGGCGACGCCCACGCTCCCGGCCTTCACCCTCATTAGCTCCCTGAGTATCTCGGTACCGTCCCCGGGCGACCCACCGCCGGGGTTGTCCGCCACGTCCGCTAAGACTATTGGTCCCTCCGGTGCCTCGACGGCTCTCTTCACGGCCTCCTTTATCGGCGTTAGAGGCTTCAGGAACTGCTGGCGCATGCCGTACATCTTCTCTCCCAATTGGTCGCAGAGGCTCTGAGCCAGCTTCCTGTCGCCGTCTGTGACCGCCACCACGGCTGAGCCTGCGCGCTGCACGTCGGCGTAGGGGAAAGCGGGGAAGATGCATACGTTGAGGACGCCGGGCTTCTTCTCCATTCTGCGCGCCTCCTTTTGGAGCTCCACCATGGGGCCCTCCGTGGTTCTCTGGTTGAT
>DASWLJ010000021.1:0-10073 GCA_036396185.1 Bathyarchaeia archaeon
TCACGGAGACGGAGATGAAGTACATCCAGCTCCTGCAAAACATGACTGGCGCCACCATCGTCGACTGCATCATAGACGAAGAGGAGGACACCATCATCTTCACCGTGAAGAAGGGCGAGGTGGGCCTCGCGGTTGGTAAGGGCGGGGAGAAGATCAAGAGGTTCCGCGCCATGACCAACAAGCAGGTCGAGATATACGAATACATGGCCGAACCGGACAAGTTCATAAAGAACGCGCTGAAGCCGGCCAAGGTGAAGGACATAAAGCTGGTGGACAGGATGGAGGGCAAGAAGATCGCCATGGTGAACGTGGACCCCAAGGACAAGGGCATCGCCATAGGCAAGAACGGGGCCAACATCAAGAAGATAAGGTTCCTGGCGCAGCGCTACTTCCAGCTCGACACCGTGATCATAAACTAGACGCTTCGCTCAACGTCAGCCCAGTTCTTAATTGCGAAATCGGGATTAATCTCTCCTAGGACCTCGTCCAGCTCTGTTCCTTTCCTCAGCAATTCAGTGTCCTCTGTCAGGAAAAGATCACAGCGCTGAACAGCCGAGGCGAGCAACGCACAGTCAAGGTAGTCCCTGACCAGTTTTCTGAGGCTTATAGCTGTCTCCATTATTTGCGGTATTGTGAACGGCACCTTGGTAATCTTCTCGTCAACCAGTATGGCGTTGACTCCCTGAACCACGTTCCCGGCAGGTATCATTCCAACGTTCACGTATTTCGCTCCCTTCGCCGAGAGCTCGAACAGGGTCAACTCACTGACGAATACCTTATTCCCTCCCCGCACACGGAAGACCACGTCCCATGGGACCTGTGATAGCGAGACGCCGATGGAGGGCAGAAAATACGTGGTGTCGAGGAGGACTCTCATCCCTCGGCCCGCCTGGAGAGCTCCTCCCTAAAGCTCTTGAACTCCTCAACGGTGATGGTGACGAGGGGCTCCTTGCTCATTAGTTCCTCTAGGGAAGGGATAGGCTCCACGACGAGCCTTCCGTTGTCAATCCTGTATAGGACCTTGGTGTGGGGCCTCAGACCCAGCTTTTCTCTTATCTTTTTGGGCGGGAAGAGTTCGCCTTTCGAGCCTACGCGGCTCTCCACTGCCTCAACCATATCTGTTAGATTCATTGTTTTCGAATAAATATAACAATTTCTGGTGTATAGACTTCATTCGGTGGGTAACTTCGTTTCGTGTTCATCTATTATCTGTAATATCCTCTCAGGGTTCCTTGTGTTGAAGAATATGGGCATCCCCCTTCTGCGGGTGACCCTGACGCCCCGGCGGTAGTCAACCACGTAACCCACGCTGCCGTCTAGACCCAGCCTTACGCCCAGGCCGCCGTACCTCCAGAACGGGGGCCTCACGGCCTCCACGTACAGTATGTCGCTTAGACGGACGCGGCTCTTGATGAACCCGTAGCCCACCGTCAGGCGTCCACCTGAGACGCTGATCTCAAGGCTGCGGAAGTTGAAGAATAGAGCAACCGTGATGATGAGGACTAGTATGAGGGCGGGAGTCGGGGCTCTGCTGCCCGGGGGCGGGTTGAGGCCGAGGTAGGCGGTGACCAGGATCACGGCGGCCAGGGCGGCTTGGAGCGCCGGGTGGGTGTCCAGGGACTCGCTGTAGACCTCGTCGACGGGCATTCAGGGAGAATACGTGCAGGCTTTAATAACGGTTGCTGGGAGCGGACCTTTAACCCAACCAACCACACTTTATAAAATGCCCCTTACTCTCTTAACTGCTATCAGTATGTTCTACGTGCTCTGACAGCGTGACCATGTTCAATAGCCACAACTCCAGAAACACCCTGGTTGGTTAGATTAAACTTTATCCCTCCACACACATCTTTCAGATTGAAATTAAAAATTAGATAGAGCATACACAATTACTTAGGTGATGAAACAAGAATGAAAAGAAGAATCGAAGAAAAAACGTCGAGAACCGCTGAGATGATATGCTCATTAAGAGCTGCGTCTTATTATGAGGAAAACCCGTGCTTCAGAAGTAGTGATCACGTAGCGACCTTACTCATACCCTGGTTTGTAAGGTATCTGTCAAAGTCTGGTTTCCTGAGAAAATTGTTCTTTACAAAGTTCGCCCCAAAAGGCGTTTACGAGTATGTGATCGCGCGTACAAAATACATAGATCATGTCTTTACTGAGGCTGTTGATCAAGGATTTGAACAGGTGCTAATATTTGGTGCGGGCTTCGACACCAGAAGTATACGGCTTCTCCGAGGCGACAGCACTGTAAAACTGTTTGAGGTTGATGCTGAGGCAACTCAGAAGGCGAAGCTGGGAAGGCTTCTTGAGGTCGGTGTACCGATACCAGACAATACCACCTATATAGCAGTAGATTTCAACAAAGACGACCCAATGGAATGTTTGATAGTGAATGGGTTTCAACTTGGTAAACGGTGTCTCTTCATTCTTGAAGGACTCTTGATGTATCTGGATGGTGATGCTGTTGACAAGACTTTTCATTTGATTCACAGTCTATCAGGCGATGGAAGCCGCGTCGTTTTCGATTACGTTTATTCCTCAGTGCTTCAACTTCAGGGAAAGTATTATGGAGAAGAGCTACAGAAAAACGTCAGTAACGCTGGTGAACCATGGACTTTTGGATTTGAAGAGGGAAAAGTAGGTGGATATCTACTTAATCATGGCTTCAAAGTAGAGGAGGAGTGCAACACTGAGACCCTTGAAAAGAGATATTTTACCAGTTATAATGGCACACTTCTCGGTCATATTAACGGCACACATAGCATCGTTTTAGCCAAACCCATCTAAATATGCGCCCACTCTTTTTCTTAAATCATCAAGGGGGCTAGATTCGGCTCTTTCCATTTCCTAATACGTGCGAAACACTTACATCCGTTTTCAAGTATCTTATATTATGGAAAAGCCGGATTATGGCAACTGGGTTCCCCAAAAAGTGTCGTTATTCCTTTTATTAGCCTCAATCATTTCCTATCTTGTTACTTTTCTTATCAACATTCAACTAGTAGTAAGCATATTAAAAATAGCATCGTTACTGTTTCTTGGTTTTTTCATCTATCTTGAATACGTGTATTGGTTGCTCGAAAAGGACGGTAAGAGAATGCAAAGACAGTTCTGGAATCTCCTCATAGAACAGTTGAAGTGGGATGGTAGAGGAAAAGCCCTTGACGTAGGCACCGGTAGTGGACCCATAGCAATACTCCTCGCACAAAAATATCCCGCGTCCTTTGTGAAGGGTATTGATTACTGGGGGGAGCCCTGGACATATTCAAGGCAGAAATGTGAAAGAAACGCAGAGATAGAAAGTGTATCGAGCAGAGTCAGTTTTGAGAGAGCCAGTGCGGTTAAACTTCCGTTCCATGATGATGAGTTTGACGCGGTGTTGAGTAATTTTGTGTTCCACGCGATAAATGTTAAGGATAGAACGCAGTTGGTAGCTGAGGCTTTACGTGTTTTAAAAGATGGTGGGGCCTTCGCTTTTCAGGACCTTTTTAATGACGAGTATTACAGCGAGGATTTTCTCGACGTCATTAAGAATTGGGGGTTGAGGGAGGTAAATTTCGTTGAATCCTCAGAATTCATCAATATTCCATTAGCGTTGAGACCTAAACACATGACAGGTGGCAGCGGAATCCTTTTTGGGATAAAATAAATCATGAAGCGCGCGCATCGATATTTTAGGAACCTGTGATGAGTATATCCCTTTTTTTTCTCTAGGGACATATGCCTCTTCTTTTCCTTATGATACTGAATATATCCTTCCCTGAAAAACGTGATACACCCTTTCAACTGCCCCTGACTTCCCTTAACTGCTATCAACTTCCTTGACAAACCCTGACAGCCTTACCATGTTCAACAGCTACAACCTCAGAAACCCCTTGGTTGGTTGGGCGAACCTTTAATCCCTGAAGCGGACAATAATCCATGGAATCTGTTTGGCCGGGCGGCAGCAGGTGCGCCGCCTGCTTCACCTTCGACCTGGACGCCGAGTACGTGTTCCTGGGCACCAACCCCGACGTGGCCAAGATGCCCCGGGTCCTCAGTCAGGGCGACTACGTGTGGAGGGCGGGCATCATCCCACGGATACTGGACCTCCTGGACGAGCACGGGATCAAGTCCACCTTCTTCGTGGTGGCCATGAACGCGGTGAACCACCCGGAGGAAGTGGCTGAGATCGTGAGGCGGGGCCACGACGTGGCGACCCATGGATGGATTCATGAGAAGATAGAGCACCTGGGCAAGCCTGAGGAGACGGAGAGGCTCCTGAAGTGCGTCCAGGCGATCGAGGACGCCACCGGGTACAGGCCGGTGGGGAACAGGACGGCTGGCGGCGAGCTGAGCCCCAACACCCTGGACGTGCTGGCCGAGAACGGGTTCACCTACGACAGCAGCCTCAGGGGCAGCGACATGCCCTACACGCTGCCCAACGGCTTGATCGAGGTGCCCAGCTACTACGAGATGGACGACTTCCACCTCTTCGCCGACTACCCCTTCAGCACATACAAGGCGAGGATGATGAGCCCAGAGACCGGGTACCAGATATGGACCAACGCGTTCGACGGCTACTACCGCTACGGGCTCTGCTGGACCAGCATGTTCCACCCCCAGATCATTGGGAAGCCCGGGAACATGATGCTCCTGGAGCGCACCATCAACTACATGAAGCGGTTCCCGGGCGTCTGGTTCGCCAACGCCAGGATGGTTGCAGAGCACTGGAAGAGCAGGGGCTAAGCCATGGCGGGGCTGAGGAAGATCGACAGCATAATGATGAGGGTCACAGACCTCGACTCCTCGGCCCGGTTCTACGAGGAAGTCATGGGCTTGAAGAGGGCTTGGACAGATAAGGTGAACCAGATGGTAGGGTTCCTGTTCCCAGGAAACAACTCTGAGCTGGTCATCCACACCAACTCCACGCTGTCCAGCCCGTCGTACAGTTTCAGCGTCGACGACGTCGTCGAGTTCTGCGAGAGGTTCAGGGAGCAGGGATACGCTGTGCTTATGGAGCCCTTCGAGGTGCGGTGCGGGATGTACGCGGTCCTCGCGGACCCGGACGGTAACAGGATTAACATCATCGACCTGAAGAAGTTCGGTGGGGAGCCCAGGTACGACGTCTAACCTGTATATGGTCTGAGGCACGCGGGTAGGCCCAGAATCCTGTGGTTCAGCTCTCCAAGTTCACTGAGAAAAAATAGGTAATGAAAAGGGGAGTGGGGTGTGGCCCGGAGGCTTACTCCTTGACCACGATGGTTCCGCTCAGGTAGTTGAAGAGCCTCTGCTGCTTCTCCGAGTACATGAGCCACCCTATGATCACGTCCAGGGGCATCAGGAACGCCTTCCCGATGGCCTGGTACAGGCTCTTGCTCATGTCGATGGCCCCGCCCCGTAGGTCCACCACCTTGATGCGCATCACCTTCTTGCCCAGGCTCTGGCCCTGAGTCCCCTCCAGGAACGCCCAGTAGAGGAACAGCAGCACGTTGCTGACGCCCAGGTCTATGAAGGGCATGTGGGTGGGCATCCAGTAGACGGGCCTAATGATACCGGCCACCATCCCAACCAGGATGGCGTCGATGATGAAGGCTAGGAACCTCTCGCCCCAGGTGGCAAGCACCAGCTCGCTCACGTTCTGCCTGGCTCCGCAGGCCGGGCAGAAGTCGGCGTCGTCTGCTATCTCCTTTCCGCAGCTTTTACAGTACACCAAGCTTGTTCACCTTAGTCTCTTCTGACTGCGCCGACGTAGACGATGACGCCCCCTATGGCGAGACATATGATGCCTCCCACGAGGATGCCTTGGCCTACGAAGCTTAGGAAGGGCATCCTGACGCCGACACCGGACTCCACGTCCACGCCGGGCGTCAGATCTGTGTTCATCATGACCACCCAGTAGTCGCCTCCTTTAGGCTCCCACTCAAGGGAGACATCCATACCCGTCGCGTAGACATCCCAGACGCTTATGTCCTTGGGTGCCACCGTTATCTCGTCGCCGTTGTGCAGTTGGTAGGTTATGTAGGGGTGCCCATCGAATGGTCTATCCATCTTGAAGTCGGTGACTGTTTCGTACTCGGCTGCCCCCAGGTAGCTGATGGCGTAGGCCTCGTCCATTATCCCTATGAACACCTCTTTACCGTTATTGCTCTCAAGGGCGAACTTCAGCTTCAGGAAGTCACCGGCCCTTGGGGTCCAGTACCTCATCGCGGGGCTCTCGATCCTGTTGATGACGATGTCCTCCACGTGCATGTCCTTGAAGACCAGGGCCTGGGTGTCGGTCTCGAAGTCGAAGCCCCACACCCCTATGTAGCCGGACCCGTCGTCCATGGCCGACGTCACGCCCATGAGGGCCGTGCCCGCGAAGGCCAGGGGCAGGCCAACGAGGATCATGAAGCCTCCGAAGATGACGGCTATGACCCTCCCGGCGTCCCACCCCTTTGTGCCCTGCTTCCTGTAGGTCAGGTTACCCTCGACCAGACTCGCTCCGCAGCCGGGGCAGAACGTCGCCCCGTCTTCGAGCTCTTTTCCGCATTTCTTACAGTACATGTTTTTCACTGGGGTGACAGCCTCTGGTTGAGCTTTTAAAGGGATTTCAGATTTATATCAGAATTAATACACAAACAGTTACAAATTAATTTAGAACCCGTTGAAGGCTCAGCGGGGGACCCCGGGGCGGCTCAGGTGCGCCTCTCAACGAGCTGGGGCTCGCTGAGGGCGACAGGCTCGCCGCCCATGGTGTATACCCGAGGGATCAGGGAGCTCATCCAGACAGCCAGCTGGTAGGGCTCCACCCCGGCCAGGTCGCAGAGGGCTTGGGCACTGTTGGGGCCCTCCCTGCTGACTGCCTCCACCACGTCGCCGACCCCGGCGTCTACGCCTGTCAGGTCCACCAGGAGATGGTTTATGCTGACGCCCCCGATTATGGGGCACACCCTGTCGCCCACCCTGACCAGGCCCTTCCGGGATAGCTGCCGCAGGTAGCCGTCGCTGTACCCCATGTGCATGGTGCCCACCCTCATCCTCTTGGAGGCAACATAGCTGCCCCCGTAGGTAAGGGGTGTCCCGGCCTCCACGGTCTTAACGTGCTCCAGCCGCCCCTTCAGGCTCAGGGCCTGGTGGAGCGCGACCCCGATGCTTCGAGCCTCTGGGACCGGGTAGAAGCCGAAGAGCATGACGCCGGGCCGCACCGCGTCGAGGTGGCCTCCTGGCCTGAAGAAGACGCCGTGGCTGCTGGCCAGGCTCCACGTGTCCACGTGGACGCCCTTGGACTCAAGCTCCTCCCTCAGCTGCCTGAACCTCCTGATCTGCTGCTCGTCGCTGTCGTCCTCCAGCAGCGTGGAGAAGACACCATCAATTCTGACGCCCTTGAGCTTGGAGATGTGCTCTATGAGGCCTGCGGCCTCCGTGTGGACGACGCCGACCCTGCCGAGGCCCGTGTCCACCTTAACCCAGACGGGGGCCACCGTCCCGGCGCTGACGGCGGCCCGGCTCAGCGCCGCCGCGGACTCCCTGTGGTAGACGACCTGTGTTAGGTCCAGCTCAACGGCTTCCCTGTACTGTTCCCTGGTGAACAGGGGGTCCATGTTTATGACCTCGCAGCCGAGTCCGGTCCCCCTTATGTGCCTGACCTCCCAGAGCTTTGCCACCAGGAACCTCGTGACGCCCTTGGTCATGAGGTATGCGACAACCGCTGCTAAGCCGTGACCGTAGGCGTTGCTCTTGACGCAGGGCACCACCTCGGCGCCTGTGAGCCGCCTGACGGTGTCCAGGTTCCTGCCGATGGCGTCCAGGTCCACCTCGGCCCACACCGGGTAGCCTTCGACGCGTCGCCGTATCTCGTCCGGTGGCGGCTGGTTCATGAAGAATGAGGACATTGGCACTCATTTGGGGGCCCTGAAGGTTAAAGGCTTCTAACGCTCGGGAAGGGGATTGAGTCGTAGCGGCGCGGGGAAGCTACGCCTTTGCTGGTCCGCTTCGTAAGGCGCCTTGGGTTAGGAGAGTGGACGAAGGTTCCTGGGCTGGTTCCTAGGGAAAAGTATGCAGGAGACGGGGGGCTTCGCGTGGGCGTGGCTCATCCACTTCCTGCAGGACATCATCGTATTCACGTTTCTTTTAATGTAAGCTGAGCTAGGGAACAACATCACTAACTCTACAAATTTGAAGTGCACTTGATTAAAAAGGGCCTGAAAAAAGGGTTAATCTACTCTTAGAAGTCTAAGAGAGTTGAACATCACCAGCAGAGCGTTTCCCTCGTGAATTATGCTGGCCGTGAGAGGAGATACGATTCCTAACGCCGAAAGCACTATGCCCGCCGCGTTGACAAACATGGCGAAGGCGATGTTTAGTTTGATGATCTTCATGGTCTCTCTTCCGATCCTGAGGAGCTTCGGTATCCTGTCGAGGCTGTTCGTCGACAAGGTGATCCCGGCTGTCTCTATGGCGATGTCGGTCCCGGTGAGGCCCATGGCGACACCGACATCCGCTGTCGCTAAGGCTGGGGCGTCGTTGATACCATCACCGACCATCATTACCACCCCGCCCCGCTTCAGCCTCTTCACGTAGTCCACCTTCTCGGAGGGAAGCAGATCGGAAGCCACCTCATCGACCCCGATGCTCGACGCGATGGAGTCCGCGACCATCTTATGGTCGCCGGTAAGTATCACCGTCTTCTTGGCTCCGCTTCGTTTCATTTCGGTTATCGCCTCAGGCACGCCTTCTCTCAGCTTGTCCGCCACAAGCAGGGCCCCTATGACCTGCTCCTCCCTCGCCACGAGGAGAACCGAGTGTGTCGACTTTGCTCTTTCGAGGTAGTCCCTCGCGTGAGTATGGATGCCGACCCCGCGCTCCCTCATCAACTTCTCGTTGCCCACGATGGTCGTGACGCCCTCATGTGTCACGCAGACGCCCAGCCCAGGTAGAGCCTCGAACTCGGAGCACTGCTCAGGCTGGACGCCGAGCTCCGATGCCTTCTTCATGACGGCCCTCGCTGCTGGGTGCTCGGAGTGCCTCTCGGCCCCCGCGGCGTACCCCAGAACCTGCTCCTCGGTGAACCCGTTGAACCCTTTCACCTCGACGACGTCGGGGCACCCCACTGTGAGCGTACCCGTCTTGTCCATCACCACCGTGTCGACCTCGGCCAGCTTCTGAAGGCTCTCGCCGCTACGTATGAGTATACCCTTCCTCGCAGAGTTCCCTATGCTCGCAGCCACAGCCATGGGGGTCGCCAGCGTCAGGGCGCATGGGCAGGCGATGATGAACACAGAGGCCATGCGAAGAGGCTCCCTCGTCCAGAAGTACACGCCGAGGCCTATGATGAGGATGAGCGGAATATAGTACCCGGCGAAGCGGTCCGTAAGCCGCACTATCGGCGCCTGGTTCTCCTCGGCCTCCCTCACCATCCTGATGATCTTCCCGTAGGTGCTGGCGTCGCCCACGGCCCTCGTCTCCACCCTGATCGCCCCCAGCTCCACTATCGAGCCGCTGAGGACCTCGGACCCCTGCTCCTTCTCCACGGGCATGGACTCGCCTGTGACAGAGGACTGGTTCACTGTTGCCCTACCGTCCAATACGACGCCGTCGACCGGGATCATCCCCCCGGGCTTCACCGAGACCGTCTCGCCGCCCAAAATCTCGGAGATGGGGACCTCGGCCTCCACACCGCCCCGGATCACCGTGGCCGTCTTAGGGAACGCCTCGATGAGCTTGTCTATGGCTCCGCTCGCCCTATCAGATATTATGCCTTCAAGGACTTCGCCGCCGCCCAGCATCAGTACGACGACGCATGCCGCGAGGTACTCGCCCAGCCATATCGAGGCCATAATGGCTACGGTCGCTAGGAGGTCTATACTGAACACGCCGCCCAGCAGCGTCACAAGCGCGCTGTGCCCTATGAAGACTACGCCCAGGACCGCACCGGCCAGGGACAGTGCGTTGTAGGCCCCCGGAGGTAGAAGCGAGAACATCTGGCTAACCCAGCTCGCCCCAGCCAACGCAACCGTGGCAACTAGCAGCATAGCCTTACGCTTGTCGACCACGTGCACCACCGCCCTCTAAATGAACTTGGAGAGGGCTTCCTCCAGCCTCGC
>DASWLJ010000022.1:0-6504 GCA_036396185.1 Bathyarchaeia archaeon
ATCGACGAAATAGAGAAAAGGTTCGACGAGAGGTACGTGGAGGTCCAGATGAGCGTCGTGACGAGCTCCATGGAGCTTCCTGCGATACTCATCCTCAAGGACACCGTCAACCTCATGGAGAACATGGTGGACAAGGTCAGGGACGCATCCGACCACATACGAATAATAGCACTCTAGGAACCTAACATGCCTTCAGTAGCAAACCTCGTGGAGAACAACAGGCTAATCGTGTGGAACACTGAGGACGGCAACAGCCTCTACTCCGACGGCTACTACGGTAAGCCTCTGGGCATACCTAAACCCCGGGAGAAATTCGACACCCCCCTGGTTCTGGACGCCGTGGAGGGCCTCTACCTAGCCGAGGCGGGCAGACTGACGGTGAGAGACCTTGACGACAAGAAGATATCGCCCAAAAAACTGGCTGAGAAATTCGGCGAGGGCATCCAGGGCTTCGAGACCAGGTACAGGGTGTACAAGGATCTGAGGACGAGGGGACTGGTCGCCACACCGGGCATCAAGTACGGGTGCGACTTCGCCGTGTACGAGCGCGGCCCCGGCATCGAACACGCACCCTACATAGTCCAGGTCTGGTACGGCGGAGCGTGCATCGAGGCGGCCGAGATAATCAAGGCGGGTAGACTGGCCACCACCGTCAGGAAATCGTTCATGTTAGCCGTCGTCGGCGAGGAGATCGTCTACCTCATGTTCGACTGGTGGAAGGCCTAGGGCTGCTCCCGCATGAACTCCTTGAAGTCGCCCGGCTCCTTAAACTCCCTGTACACCGAGGCGAACCTCACGTAGCAGACGTAGTCCAGGCCCTTCAGGTGGGAGATAACGATGTCGCCTATCTCCCTGCTGGTGACCTCATCCCTGCCTTCGGCGACTATGCTCTGCCTGACCTGCTCGGCGATGTCCTTAATCTGCTCCAGGCTCACAGGCCTCTTCTCGCACGCCTTCTGTAGGCCCTTGACTATCTTATCGCTGTTGAACCTCTCAAGGCGGCCGTCCTTCTTCCGGACCATCAGCTCGATCTCCTCGATCTGCTCATAGGTTGTGAAGCGTCTGCCGCACGCGAAGCACTCCTTCCTACGCCTAACCATATTATTGTGGGAGTCCCTCGTCTCCAGGGTCCTATGCTCCTCTGATCCACAGTAAGGACACTTCAAGCGGGCCACGGTCCAGTTTGAAACCGTTAGCCAGCCGCCGATTATAAGGTTTTTGAGAAAAAAACGATGTGTGGGCGAGACATACTGACAAACCGCTGGACGCAGCGCATAGAATGTGTTTCAGGCACCCACACAAACGCTTTAAACCGTATACCGCCCCCCTTGAATCTGTAGAAGTCCAGGCAGCCCCCACGTGCAAGGCTAGTCCATAGAGAATATGGATTCAGAAACTAGTTTACCTCTCCAGAATCTCTTTTTATATTAAGGATATGGATTTGCTCGGGCTGTAAGATGCAGGTTGGACAACTACAACTCGAGAAACAGGATAAGAAGAAGACCGAGCTCATGGATGATGAGCTGGAGCTCCTACCGGTGTACACTCAGGAGACCAGCAGGACCAGGCTCCCCTCAGAAGCGATGGAGCACATCAGTTCCCTGAAGAGTATCGATCAGGCTCTGAGCAGGTTCAAGCTCAGCAAGAACGAGGTCAGGGTCTACCTATACCTGGCACGGTTCGGCGCGCATAAGGCTCAGAGCGTGGCGGAGGCCCTGGGCGTTCACCGCACTGAGGCGTACAAGATACTTCGCCGCCTGGAGGCTCAGGGGCTCATCTGCAGGGTCATGGAGAGGCCCATGAAGTTCGTCGCGGTGCCGTTCGAGACGGTGCTGGACAACCTCATAGAGGAGAGGCGCCAACGCGTCCACCAGATGGAGCAGAGGAAGGCCGAGCTCCTGAGGATCTGGCAGAGCCTCCCGGAACCGGAGAACATCCAGCAGGCCAAGGAGACCTTCCAGGTGCTGGAGGGAAAACGCCACATCAGTGTGAGGCTGAACGAGCTGCTCACGGGCTGCAAGGAGACCTTCGACATAGTGGTCTCGGACAGTAACCTGATCTGGCTCTACAACACGCCGTTCCTGGAGGAGCTGGACGGGCTGGTGACCAGCGCCGGTATAAAGGTGAGGCTGCTGACCAACTACTCGCCGACCAGCAGCTACGTCCTCGACCAGATAGAGATAGGTGAGGGGGACTTCGCGTACCTCAAGAAGTATGAGATGCCTGGATACTTCGTCAAGGACGGGAAGGAGATGATACTACTCATGGCGAACGACCAGACCAGCCTATACGGCATGTGGACAAACTACAACACCATCGTTGATAGCTACAAGATACTCTTCGAGCTACTATGGAAGAGCAAGTAGAATCCCATTTTCACTGGGTTTCTTCTACACTATCAGGTTAATGTTCCAGAGGCACACGGCTACCTTCAGCAGTCCGGCCAGCACCGGAAAAACCCACAGAGCCCTAGCTGCCTTGTTCTTGATCGCCCTGTTCACCACGTAGGGGACGACCACGAGTGTAGCCACAAGTGTCAGGTCGACGCTGACCCATTGCCCGCTGCCCATGAGCGCCGCTGCCAAGGCGTTTCCCTCAGCTAACCCGCCCCTCAAGCCGATGCCCGTGGACACCCAGTCGCCCGCTGCGCCAAGCACCAGAAGCAAGTATGCGGCCGCCTCGAACCGGCTGGGGACCTGAACCCGAAACAAATAGATCGATGATATAGATCAATAATCCACGATATAAATGTATAGATCATAAAAATATTAATCAAAATCAATATATTAACGGACCTAAATCAATGCAATTTTTTGAGATGTGAGAGAAGTATCTGAATCAAAGTGAAGAACATATTGATTCAGGTAGATGCGTCACTCTATTCGCCAGTAGAAGACCGCGTCTCCCGGCAGAGAGGCACCGAGGTTGACCCTGAAGCTGTCCGAGTCGACGCCGTCCACCCAGAACACCGTAGAGCCTATGTCCGTCCTCGGAGTAACCTGGACGTTCGCAGGCGTCCTACCCAGAGAATGCTGGACGTCGACGAAGGTGCTGCCCGCCGACACCGTGGCTGAACCCGTCTCATGGGACAACGTGAACCCTGTGGACGCCTTCACACCGTTCACCGTCGACATGATGACGTACCTGAAAGAGGGGCCCACGGCGTCCACGTGTATCTGCACCTCCAACACCTCCTGCGGGTCCCAGTTGCCGCTCACCGTGCCCGACAGGGAGATGGGGTTCACCTCGTCGCCCTGGGCGCCGTTGAAGAAGACCCTGTTAACTTTCCAGTAATCCCCGGTGGTCGCCGCCTGGTTGAAGGCCAGCCACTCGGATGACGAGGCTCCGCCCGCTGTGTACATGACGATGCAGTCAAACTTGTCGAAGTCGCGCAGGGTCAGGCTCGTCTCTCCGGTGTTAGACACGTTGAGATGCAGCGTCTGAGGGTCCACGAGCCTCCAGCCAGTGAACTCCAGGCGCTCGTTCACCAGTATGCTGGTCTTGTCCGTCTGGTCCGTGATGCCGCTCGCTATTATGCCGAACCCGGAGACGGCGGTGGTGATGAGTATGGAGACCCCCGCGATCATCATTATCGCCGTGAACGCTGTAGCGACGGTGGTTGACTGGCCCATCACTAGCCACCTATGCTGAAGTACAGCTCATCGTCGACGCCGTTGAACGTGTTGAAGCAGACGTAGTAGTCTCCCTTGATGAAGGCCGCGGCGGCGGTTATGGTGATCTCCATGGTTTCTCCGTTCTGCCAATGTGTGTCTTCGCTGTTCAGGAGCACGAAGTCCCAGCCGACGCCCGTCTCCGAGAAATCCACGTAATTGAAGGCGCCGAACCTGCCGAAGATGACGTCGCTCTTCTCTATCACGGCCGATGGTATGATGTTTGTGCCCGTGTTCTTGACCCAGACCTTGGCCGTCGTGGAACTGGAGTTCACGGCCGATATGATCTTTATGCTTGTCTTCATCTTGTCTCCGAGGCGCTCGGACATGGTTACGCTGCTCTGCTCTATGCCGGTCATCGTCGTGAGGAACACCTGGCTCAGCATCGCGGCTGCCACAACCACAGCTATCAGTATTATGCCCTCTGACACGATCGAGGAAGCCATTTCCACTCCATCATCGAGTTGAAATATATAGATAGTTTATGAAGTCATGTTATGGAACAGGTAGAATCAGTTTCACATGCGATATAACCTTCGAGGAAGGTTCATGGATTCGTCGCTAGTGAGGGCTAAAGAGGCCCCTCTTGGCCTTCAGCTCCTCCACGACCCTCTCAAGTTCATTGAGCGTCGCTATCACCTCACTGTGTTTAAGCAGCTCGTTGACCTTCTCCTCCTCATCATCCGCGCCCAGGAACCGCTGCTGCGATAGCTCATCTATTTCGTCGAAGTCCAGCTCCTCTTCCTTAGGCTCCCCGCTCGGGGGCGCCTTATCGGCGTCGACCTTCACCTCTATTGTCTTGTAGGTTGCGCCATCTTTCTTTAGTTCAGTGACAGCGCTGTCTGTGGCTGAACCTGTCTGCGCCTCGACTTCGGTGCTGGCAGGTAGCTGCTCAGGAGTAGTCAATTCTATGGGAGCATCTACTAACGGATCGATGACTCTTTGAGGCGCCTTACTGGACATGGGTTCAGTTGCGGTGGTCTTAGCCGCCGCCCTCGGCGACACTGAAGCGGCTTGAAGCTGTTGCACGCGGTCAAGCAGGTCGGTTAACGCGAACAGGCCCTCCATCCTCTTCTTGGTCTGGAAGTACTCCGAGACCACGACCAGCATAGCCATGGTCGTGAGAAGGTAGGAGGCGACCAGCATCAAGCCCGTCATGTTGCGCCCAAGAAGTGTGTCGATGGAGCCGATGTCCACCGTCTCGTTTATCGTGTACAGCTGAAGCATGAGCACGACGCTCAGTATGACGCCTGCGACCAGAAGCCACCGCCCGGGCTCGTACACCCTTCTGATAGATTCACCCATCAAGCCATCCTCCTATAACGTCGTGACCCCCGCCAGGTACTTCACCACGGCTTCGCTGATGATTATGTACACTATGCCGCCTAAAGTCATTTGCATACCCACGTAGTACAGGACCGTGAACCTCGAGTCTCCCTCCATGTTGTATATGCTGAAGACGTTGTTGAGGGCGAATAGGGCGAGGGCGAAGACGAAGAAAAGCCTCATGAAGCCTACGTCGGGCACAGAGAAGAAGTCCAGGACAGTGGCCATCTGCCCGATGAACTCTATTAGGCTCGCGAAGAACCCATCTATAACGGCGAAGAGGGCCGCCGCCACCACATATATGGGCACAAGCATGCCGGTGTGGTACCCCACGGCGTTGTACCTCTGGTTCCTGATGGTCGTGTACACGTGATAGAACTCGTCTATGAACTTGTTGGCTACGCCCAGGTCGCCGCCCGTATAGATAGTGTCAGTCATGATCGTGTTTACGCGCCGTATCAGGGTGCTGTCCACCTCCGTCTCGAAGCCCCACCACGCGACCTTGGGCTCAACCCTCATCTTGATCTTGTTGTTAAGGCTCTGTATGACGGAGTTCAGTGTCCCGAAGTCGGTGTTAGCGGCCCCGCTCAGAATCTGGGCTAAGGGAATGTTGGCAGAGAGGTTTGAGGCCATGTACCTGAAGAATGTGGGGTAGTCTCTCTCGCGCTGCTTCACGTTGTTCACGTAGGTGCGCCCTATCAGTCCACCCATGAAGAGGATCAGCCCCACAAGGACGAAGTGCCTGAACCTGTTCTCGAAGGGTATCAGCAGGACCAGGCCGGACAGCACAATGCTCATGATTACGGCGTACTCCACCCTCCTCCTGATGGCAGGCTTCTCCTTCTGCCCCTGAACCAGTATGGCGTCGGGTTTCGACGAGTTGAATATGAGCCAAGACAGGATGTAGAGGATGAAGCTGATGGCGATGACTATCATGATGGCTAAAACGATCATGATCTTGGCGTCGTAGAAGATAGATGATATCAGCATCGTCGTCGTCATGAACAGGGTGACGCTGATCATGGGCACGTAGGCGTCGCTCAGGTTCTTCAGGCGGGTCATGGACTGCATCCTGGAGGCCTCGAACTCGGCCATGAAGTTCTTGTGGTACATCTCGATGAACTGGTTCACGGGCTCACCAGACGATATGCTCTGGCTGAACTTGAACAGAAAGTCCTTGAAGTCCCTTGTAGGGGCCTGGCCGCTCATAATTTCTGTGGCCTTCGTTTGGGGGTACCGCCACTGGTTCATTAGGTTCAGTATCTTGACGAGGTACGGTGTGATGCTGCTGAATATGAGCTTCTCCGAGGCCACCTGTAGAAGAAGAACCCTGCTTATTGTGCCGGACGTGATCGCCCTGAGGTACAGGATGAAGAAGGGGAACTCGAAGTCCATCTTGTCGCCCTTGCTCAGGCTCTCAAGCAGCTTCGAGTTCTTGATCTCCTTTAGCCTCGACATCATTCCGTGTTACTCACCTTCTTCTTGATCTGAGCCTCGACGCCCTGAC
>DASWLJ010000023.1:0-4915 GCA_036396185.1 Bathyarchaeia archaeon
GGGCCTGCCCAGCACCTTTATGGCCAGCTCCGTGGCGTTCACTGTCCAGGTCTCCACGTTCTTCAATCCAAGCTTCTTCCTGACGGCGTCGGCGGATTCACCCGTGTTCACTATCAGCTTGGTTCCCTTATGGATGCCCTCAGCGACAGCTGGGCCCAGGAGGGTGGGGTCAAGGACGACCACCACATCCGGCTCATATATGCTGCTGTGGAGCTGAATCTTCTCGTCGCTGATGCGTGTGAACGCCGTGATGGGCGCGCCCGCGCGCTCAGGTCCGAAGGCGGGAAAACTCTGAATGTTCTTCTCCTCCTTAAGCCCGGCCTGGGCCAGGAGGAGCGAGGCCGTCCAGGCTCCCTGGCCACCGCGGCCGTGGAACCTGACCTCGTATATCTTACTGGTCAACCGCTTGAACCTCCAAGATATTTGGAGGGGATGATATTAAACCGTGCCGGTGGTCACTTCCCGAGCCGTCTACGTGTCAGGTTGAGCTCGTCACGCTTCTCCTCGGCCGCCTTCGCCGCGGCCTCAGGGTAGCGGCCCCAGTCCTCACCCGCCTTCTCGTAGGCGAAGATGATCTCCCTGGACGAGGAGACTATCAGCCCCTCGCCCCTGCTGTTGGAGCCCAGCCTGAGGGCCGTCACGGGGTCCCCTCCCTGAGCCCCAAGGCCAGGCGCCAGTATGAGGCAGTCCTCCCCGATGACCGCTCTAACGTCGCCCAGCTCCTCGCTCGCCGTGCACCCCACAACGTACCCGTTGGAGCCGTGGTTGAAGGCGTCCCTGGCCAGCCTGATGTAGAACTTCTCCCCGTCCATAAGCCTTGACTGGTAGTCGTGGGTCCCAGGGTTGCTCATCCTGCACAGGGCGAAGATGCCCTTGTCCCGCGCCTCGGCCCACCTGTAGACCGCGTCCACGCCGTTCTCGTAGCCGGGGAAGGGGCTGAACGTGACGGCGTCGAAGCCCAGCTGGTCGATCCAGTAGAGCCCTGCGTCCATCGTTGTGCCTATGTCGCTGAGCTTGGCGTCCAGTAGCGCAAGGGACCCTCCCTCGTGTATCCTGTCCACGATCTCCTTCATGTCCTGGAAGCCCATCAGGTAGACGAGGAACTGGGCGTTGGGCTTGATGACAGGCGCGTAGGGCGCCGCGGCCTCTATGACGTTCAGGCAGAACTCCTTCACCGCGTCCTTCACGCCCCTCTCCTTCACAAGCTGGGGCGGCACGACGCCCTTCTTCCTGATGTGCTCCGTCACAGGGTCCACGCCGACGCACAGGAAGCTGTCCTTGGCCCTGCTGATCCTCAGGTAACTGTCCACGAAGCCTTTGCCGTACATCCCTGAACAATATGACGCGTTATCTCTTTAAATGCCCTCACCCATATTCACCTTTGAAGCACCAGGGGAACACCGTTTGAGCGCAGAGACAGACACCAAGAAGCTCCTGGAGTACAGGGAATCCATGGAGGCCATGCTGGCCGAGCTGGAGCAGGAGATCATCGACCTCAGGAGAGCCGTGGCCATAGTGGACAAGCTCATAGTGTCCCAGGGATTCAGAACCCCCGCGGCCTCAGCCAAGAAGGAGCAGGAGACCCCCGAGAAGGAGGAGGCGAAGCCCCAGGATGAGCCCCTACCTGCGGACGGGGAGACAACGTCCATAACCAGCAAGGACGGGACAGTGCTGGGCAAGCTCAGGGTCGAGGGAAAGAACCTGATATTCAAGCCCCAGCACGAGTTCGCTTTCACAGCCGACATCCCGCCCTTCAAGAGCTTCCTCATAGACAGGGTCCTGGCCAACATGAGCACAACCGACCAGGAGCGGGCAGCCAACGGCGAGCTGGACAGCGGAGACGTCCTCCTCTACGAGGTTGAGGAAGGGGAGGGCAGGATACTCGGGATAAGGGTCAGCAACTACGGCGGGGAGCGCAGGCTCCGCGAGATCAACAGCAGTCTCAGGTGGAGCTTCGACAAGATGTACGACAAGCTGCGGCAAGGCTGACCTGCATGGAGGACCTGAAGAGGAACGCCCTGTGGCTCATCTTGGTGGAGACCGCCCAGAGCCTACCCATGTACAGGCACCACAAGGCGTACGTCCGCGACAGCATCCTGCCCGAGGAGCCGGACGTGTCGGCCGAGGACCTGGTCCACAGGCTGAACATGCCCCTCGGAGAAGCCATAGTGATACTGGCTGAGCTCAGAAACGGTGGAGCTGACTAGACGACGTACCTGTAGGTGTCGTACTTTCCCGCGGTCTCGCTCTTCTGGGTGATCTTGACGACGTCCCCCGACTTGGCTCCCAGGATGATGGCTATGGGGTCCGTGGCCTTGATCCAGGGGAACTGGAAGGGCTGCGCGTGGTACCTGTCAACCAGGGCCCGCTTCTCCTCCTCGCCCACTATCTCGTGGACGGGCACCAGGCTGTGCTCGAATATGTCGAAGGCGGGCATGCTGGGGGGGATCAGCTCGATGCTCATCTCGGGGGCTGTGCTGCGGGCCGAGTACGTGTACTTGCCGTCGCCCACGATGATGCCTCCCTGCACCCCCTCCGCGTCCACCTGGTCCTTCAGGTCCCTGATGTAGCTGATGCCTATGGTGTTCTTCTCCATCAGAACGTGCATTAAGTACTTCTGGTCACCTCGGCTGAGGCGGTACACCAGCTTGTCCTCAGCCTTCTCCACGCTGTCCACGTTGAACTTACGGTACTTTATGATGAGGGCAGCCCTCTTCTCCTCAAGGGTCTTAGCCTTATCCATCTCGGCCATCTATCTCGCCTTCACACGTTTCACTATGGGCGCCCTCACCTTGCGGAATATCCTGTAGCCGCAGAAGGGGCACCTGAAGCTGATGTAGCGCTGTAGGTCATCGTGGGGGACCCGCCTACCGCAGCGGACGCACTCGTAGACCGGCCCCTCCTTGTTCGCGTTCTCCACATTAGTCTCTTGCTCGTTTGACATCCCTGAACGACCCTAAGATTACTCAAATCCCTCTCTTTAAAACATAGCGTCTACAGGGCGGCCCCTGACGGCCCTATCCGAGGCCACGGAGGTCAACTCCACCTCAACCACGTCGCCTACGCGGCCCGCAGCGCCCTCCACAAGCACAACGGGGCCGTGCTTCATGGGGTACCCCACAGTCAGCCTGGGGTCCCTGTCGTAGGGCTCTGCCAGCACCACCTTCAACCTCGTCCCCACGGCCGCCTCCTTCCGCCTCCTGTTGGCCTCCTGGGCCGCCCTGTAGATCCTTTGACTGAGCCTGTCCCGGGCGGCCGGGGGCCCAGACGGGCAGCCGCTGAAAGCCGACCACGGTAGGCTCAGGAACCTGTATAGGATGACGCGCTCGGCCCCCAGTCTCACCGACTCCTCTATCGCCTGGACCGTCCTCTCCACGGTCCTCTCCGTCTGGCCAGGCAGCCCGTGGATGAAGTAGACGTATGGCTTCAGGCCCGCCCTCTTGAGGCGCCTGACTGCGGTGAGGCACTCGTCAGGCGTGTCCGGGCGCCCTATGAGGCGGCTATGGTCGGGGCAGCCCGTCTCGAACCCCACGCTGACGGGGGTCCCCTCTAGGTACCTGCCCAGCGTGGCCGCGGCCTGCTCGGTGACCAGGGACGCCTTAATGTTCTCGATCATGAGGGACACGTCCCCCTCGGCCACCGCGGGTATGGAGCCCAGCGACTCGAACAGTTCCTCGATGGCCTCGTAGTTGGGCTCAGGGTTCCTAGGGTCGGTCAGAGGCTCCGGCTCCACGAGCAGCTCCCTGCCGTAGTCGAGGAACCCGGGGGCGCTGAGCACGACGCGGCGGACCCCCAGCTCTGTGAGGCCCTTGACCTCGCCGCGGAGTATCTGGACCGGCTTGCTTCGAGGCGGGCCGTAGAGGCTGGGGACGCTGCAGTACCCGCAGCCCGGGGGGATGCCCTCGGGGCAGTCGTACCTCTCGGTGAGGCCGGCCTCCGTGCACTGGCGGCACATGGAGCAGGCGCCGCCCAGGGGCCCCGTCCTGGCCCTGTTGTAGTTGCTGCAACCGCGCACGGCCTCGACGTAGACCCTGGCCGCGTAGTGGAGGGGGTAATCCAGTATGGTGCGCGTTGACGCGGGGTACCTCTCGTATACGTTCCTCCCCTGGATGGGGCGAAGATGGTTCACCGAAACTTCTTCGCCGTCGATGTAGGCCAGACCCTTGACGCCGCTGAACGCGTCTCCCCTGAGCCCGGCTTCTAATAGCTCGCCCAGGGTGCCCTCCCCCTCGCCCATGACAGCGGCCGCGGCGCCCGTCCTGCCCAGGACCCTCTCAGGCTCGCTGGCCACGGGGCCGCCGACTATGACCGGGCCGTCCCTCCTCCACAGCCTGGCGGCCCTCTGCACCGCGACGAGGTCGCTGGTCATACCGCTGATGAATAAGACGTCGTATTCATCAGGGATGCTGCCGCCCCTCAGGATGGCCTCGACGGGCATTATGCGGGGCAGGTACCCGTGGGACTCCAGAACCCCGGCCACGGCTCTGGGCCCGGCCCCTATGACGTCCCGCGTCGCTATGCGCTCTCCTTTGCCTGAGGCCAGGGCGTCCACTATGAGGGGCTTCACGGTTCATGTGCGTGCGCGGGGCGAGTTAAAGGATGCGGGGCAAGTGTGATTAATGGGGCGGCGCTAATCTTAACGGATTAAGCTTGGACACGGTTACGGCTGGAATCGTTGGGGGCGTGTTCTTCAGCTTCGCCATCAGCTACGTGATGATCCCCTACTTCATCAGGTACATGCACCTGGCCGGCATAGTAGGACGGGACATAATGAAGGAGGGTAAGCCGGTTGTAGCCGACATGGGAGGCCCAGGCGTGGTGAGCGGCTTCCTGATGGGAGTGTTCTTCTTCGTGGGCCTGACCGTTTTGGCTCCCCCGAGGGCTGGTGGAATGGTGTACATCCTCGCCAGCCTGT